>JBGUER010000164.1:0-6539 GCA_041821285.1 Clostridiaceae bacterium | reverse complement strand
CTATATCATTTATAAATCTATCTTCATCTTCTATTATACTAAATAAAGTTTTTATGTAGTTAATATTATCTTTACTAATTGTTATATTTTTATTCAGCATTTTTAAAACATTTCCATTTTCTTCACTCTTGTTTAAGTTGTTAGATTTTACAACTTCTTCTTCATTTCCCTTATCAAGTATATTTAATTTTATTTCATTATTTTCAAATTCCCGTACTTTAAAATAATAAAATTCTTCTTTAAGCGCTTTCGACCCAGGGGCTACTTTAGCCTTGATTTGCCATCCATTCATTAATTTCAAAGAAACTTCATCTGTTTCAGTGTCAAAATCAACTACCCTAGCTCTAAATATTTCATTATTCTCAAGCTTTAGCTTAGTAAATATCTTATCATTACTAGCTTCATAAGTAGTATTTACATTCCAAACCCCTGCCATAATCTCACCTCTTAAATTTCAGTAATCTAACTAATACTATATTATCGTCTACAATCAATATAAATTAAGGGACTGCTTATATTAAACGCAGTCCCTTATATTACTTTATTACAATTTTGTTGTAATTCTTCTTACCTCTTTTTATAAGCATCTCACCATTAACAAAATCATCAGCAGTTATAATATATGCAAAATCCAATATTTTACTTTCATTTAATGTAAGTCCACCTTGTTTTATAAGCCTCTTAGCTTCTGCCTTAGATGGCATAATATTTAATCCCACCATAATATCAACTAAAGTTTTTCCTAAATCTTCTTCTTTAATTTCTTGCGCATTAACAGCGGATAAATTTCCTCCAGCACCAAATAAAGCTTCGGCAGCTTTTTTTGCCTCTAAAGCTTCCTCTTCTCCGTGAATTAACTTTGTAACTTCAAATGCTAAAACTTTTTTAGCTTCGTTTATTTTTTCTCCTGGAAGACTAGATAACGCTCTAACTTCTTCCATTGGTAAAAATGTTAAAAGTGAAAGACATTTTTCTACATCTTTATCATCTACATTTCTCCAATATTGATAAAATTCATAAGGTGAAGTTTTATCTTTATCAAGCCAAACTGCTCCATTTTCTGTTTTACCCATCTTTTTACCTTCGCTATTAGTTAAGAGAGTAAAGGTCATTCCGTAAGCTGATTTTGCTTTTTTTCTTCTAATTAGTTCAACACCAGCTATTATATTAGACCATTGGTCATCTCCGCCTAATTCCATATTACATCCATATTTTTCATTTAAAACATAGAAGTCATGACCCTGCATAAGCATGTAATTAAATTCTAAAAAAGATAAACCTTTTTCTAATCTTTGTTTAAAACATTCAGCAGATAGCATTCTATTAACTGAAAAATGCACTCCTGTTTCTCTTAAAAAATCGACATAATTCAAATTAAGTAACCAATCCGCATTGTTTACCATAATGGCTTTATCATCTGTAAAGTCAATAAATTTCTCCATTTGTTTTTTGAAACAATCTGCATTATGTTGAATTGTTTCTTTAGTCATCATTTTTCTCATATCACTTTTACCAGTAGGGTCTCCTATCATAGCAGTTCCACCACCGAGAAGTGCTATAGGTCTATGCCCTGCCCTTTGCATATGTGCCATTACCATCATCTGCATAAAATGACCTACATGCAAACTATCTGCAGTAGGATCAAAGCCTATATAAAAAGTAACCTTATCTTTACCCAATATATCCCTTATTTCATCTTCATGAGTAAGTTGCTTAATATAACCTCTTTCATAAAGTGTGTCATAAACATTAGCCATTTAAAATACCTCCAAAGCATCTTTTCTATATTAATTGTAATTAACTCATTATACAAAATATATCAAGAAATTTCAAATAAAAAAGAGTGGAATCCCACTCTTTAAGCTACATATTTTTTAATAAAATCAGGTATATTATTTTTTTCTGCACTAATATTTATATGAAATTCTACATTATATTTTTGAGATAATTTCTCAAGTTTAGAAAACAAAAGTGCCGCATCTTTTATATCCCCATTAACTATATTCAATAGCCCGTCTATAAAAATAGACTCTATATCATAGTCTTCGGATAATATGCCGCACAAAAAACCATAAAAATCACTATAATCCTTTAAATCAAACTCACCTGAATCAATAAATCTGATTTTTCTATCAAGTTCTAACATAGCTCTAGAGTCATCATCAATAAAAACTATATCGCCGCGTGCATTTAAAACGTTCTCATTAGCCTTCTGAATAATCGCTTTTGTTTTACCTGAACCTCTTCTGTTACAATTTACATGAACCATTATTACCACCCCTTCATTAATATTTTTAGGTGCCTTTAATATAATTATACAATATTCAGAATATTATATCAAGGTTTTAAAAGTAAATTTTTACATAAATATACTGATTATTAACACCCTACATTTATTTTCTATTATAGGGTATTAATGCTTTTGACAATGGACTAGCTATTGCTATTGCAGCAAATGCTTGAATACAATTGGTAGGTATATCTTTAAGTGATAATATCAGTGCAGCACTTAAATTATATGTTTCGCCTTTAGTTAAAAACCTTAAAACTACTGCACCTGCAAAATAATATGCTATTACCATAAAAATAGATGCTATTGAAAATCCTAAAATATTATTTTTGAAATTTTCTCCATTATAGCCTTTTCTATTGCATATAGTAGCTGCTATATAAGCCATTAAAGCTTTTATTATAAGTGTAAATGGAGACCAAATAATATACCCACTTAATACATCAAACAAAGTCATTCCAATAGCTGATGCATAAACAGCTTTTCTTTTCTTCATCATTATAACTGATAATAAAACCATACTATCTCCTAAATGAATAGTTCCAAAATTGGATGGAACATGAAATAAATATGTTACCAAAAATATAACAGCTGCCATTAAACCTATTTCTACTATATCCATCGTATTGTCTTTAACTATATTGTTTTCTTTTAAACGCATAATATACCTCCTATATTAATAAAATAAATTCATTCAGTTTTATAGATAGTATTATATACTGAGAAAAAAACATTGTATAGCGTACCCATACACTTTTAGTATAATTATTATGATTAAGGCAAAAATAAACTCGATATACTTCTTAGTTTGGGGGTTTTTAAAATGAATATATTCAGTTTTATGGTAAGTTTTATCTTGGTATTATGTTGTCTTGGTATCATATTTAAACTAGGAGGTAATATAATAAATTTCATGATATTTATTGCAAGCTTAGTTTTCCTAGCAGATTTTTTATTAAATTTTAAGAAAAATAAAAAAATCCCATAAGGGATTTTTTAATCTTCACTCTTTCCTATATCTGATAAAACAAGAGTTTTATTATGTTGTAATGCCCAGCTAATAGACCATTCACTTTGGAATAATAAAATATTTCTATCCTTAGAATCTTTAACAAGTTTAGTATCAGATGTTAATGTTAGCGTATCTACCTCTTTTTCATAGTTCTCTATCCATCTAATAGTTTTAAATGCAAGTCTATCCATTTTAATATCAACATTATATTCATGTTTAAGTCTATACTCTAAAACTTCAAACTGTAACACTCCAACTACTCCAACAATAATCTCTTCTATGCCTATATTTATTTCTTTATAAACTTGAATAGCACCTTCTTGGGATATCTCGCTTATCCCCTTTATAAATTGTTTCCTTCTCATTGTATCTAAAGTACGCACTTTAGCAAAATGTTCCGGTGCAAACATAGGAATACCTTCATATTTAAATTTTTTACTACTAGTACAAAGAGTATCACCTATTCTAAATAGTCCTGGATCAAACACACCTATAATATCTCCAGCATACGCTTCTTCAACTATTTCTCTTTCTTGTGCTAAAAATTGTTGTGGTTGAGCAAGTTTAATATTGCTATTACTTTGATAATGATATACTTCCATTCCTTTTTTAAATTTACCGGAACATATCCTCATAAAAGTTATTCTATCCCTATGTGCTGGATTCATATTAGCTTGAATTTTAAATACAAAAGCTGAAAAATCATCACTAAAAGGATCTATATCTCCAATACTAGAATTTCTTGATAAAGGCGCTTTAGTCAAATTCAAAAATTCATTTAAAAATGGATCTACTCCGAAATTTGTAAGAGCACTACCAAAAAATACAGGTGTTAATTCTCCATTTTGTATTTTTTCCAAATCGAATTCTTCTCCTGCAACATCTAAAAGATCAATATCATCTTTAAGTTTATCAAATAAATCTTCTCCTAATAAATCTTTAAAAACTTCATCATCTATATTTCCTTCTATTGATTCTACTCTACTTTGACCATGGTTCCCACCATTAAACACCTCAATAATTTTATTTCTTCTATCATAAACACCTTTAAAATTATTACCAGATCCTATTGGCCAATTCATAGGGTAGGATTTTATACCAAGCTCACTTTCTAAATCTTCTAAAAGTTCAAGTGGGTCTCTAGCTTCTCTATCCATTTTATTTACAAATGTAAATATAGGTATATCCCTCATACTACAAACATTAAACAATTTTTTTGTTTGAGCTTCTACACCTTTAGCTCCATCTATTACCATTACAGCTGAGTCAGCAGCAACTAAAGTTCTATATGTATCTTCACTAAAGTCTTGATGTCCTGGTGTATCTAATATATTAATACAAAAATTATTATATTCAAACTGCATAACTGATGAAGTAACAGATATTCCTCTTTGTTTTTCTATTTCCATCCAGTCTGAAACGGCATGTTTTGAAGCTTTTCTTGCTTTTACAGAACCTGCTAATCTTATAGCACCTCCATATAAAAGAAATTTTTCCGTTAATGTAGTTTTACCTGCGTCTGGGTGAGATATTATTGCAAAAGTTCTTCTTCTATTAATTTCGCTTATTATATCTTTCATATCTAATCCTTTCTTTACATACTATAATATTTATAACTTTATAAAGTATATCAGTTATTTTTTTTTTTGTAAATAAAACATGCTATATTGTTTACTTTTACTATAAAAAATTATTTATTTACACTTAAATAATCTTTATTTCATTAATAGTATAATAAGAATAAGAAAATTTATGTATAAATTAATAACCTCAAATATGGATGATACTTTACTAAATCATAATAAAACCATTGAAAATACAAATAAATTTTAAAAAACTGACCTCTAATAAGTTGGATTTTTTAGGTCTAACTTATTGGGGTCAGTTCAAAACAAAAATTTTAGTTCCTTTTTTATTACCTTGGTATAAATCCAATTTTCTTTTGCATTTTTCTTATAGTCTTATTTGCCACATAAGAAGCCTTTTCTGCTCCTCTTTTATATATAGACTCTAAATATGTTTTATCCTTCATAAGCTGAACTACTTTATTTTGAATAGGTTCTAATTCATTTATAATAGCCTCAGCAGTTTCTTCTTTTAATTCTTTATATCCTTTATTTTCAAAATGTTTAACTAACTCTTCTATACTTTCATCTTTTAATACACTTAAAATATTCAAAAGATTTTTAACTCCTGGTTGGTCATCACTATAATTTACAATTCCTAAACTATCAGTAACAGCCCTTGAAATTTTTCTTCGAATAACATCAGGTGGATCCATTATTAATATGTAACTATTGGCATTTTCTTCTGATTTGGACATTTTTTTACTAGGATCTTGAAGACTCATTATCTTAGCAGCTTGTTTAGGAATAAAAGGTTCAGGAATTTTAAAAGTTTCACTATAAAGATTATTAAATCTTCCAGCTATATCTCGTGTTAGTTCAAGATGTTGCTTTTGATCTTTTCCAACAGGAACTAAATCTGTATTATATAAAAGTATATCCATTGCCATAAGAACAGGATAATTTAGTAGTCCTGCAGTAATAGATTCCCCATATCTAGAACTTTTATCCTTAAATTGAGTCATTCTGTATAATTCACCAAGATTAGTAAAACAATCTAAAAGCCAAGCTCCTTCTGCATGTGCAGGAACATGGGATTGAATAAACAAAGTATTATTTTCAGGATCTATTCCCGAAGCTATATATATAGATAAAACTTCTAATGTTCGTCTTCTTAAATCTTTTGGTTCTTGTTTTACTGTTATAGCATGTAAATCAACTACGCAATAATAACATTCATAATCATTTTGTAAACTAACCCAGCTTTTTATTGCCCCCAAATAATTTCCTAATGTTAATTCCCCTGAAGGCTGTATACCACTAAAAATAACTTTTTTATCCATATTTCCCTCCGTATTAAAATTTATTTACATTATTTATTTACATTACTTATAAAAAAAAGCCCTATAAATAGGGCAAACTTTAAATATTCAAAATTTACTATAGCCTAAACTGTTGTAATTATATTACTAAAATCTTCTTGTGTCAACCTAGTTTTTCCACATTCCATGAAGATTACAATAACATCTAGCAGCTATTATTTCTTCATCTAAACAAAATTCAACTTCTGGTTTATCAAGAGGCTTTAGTTCTTTTCTATAAACATTTTTCTCAGTTAAAACTTCTATCCATTCAATATAATGACTATCAACCATAGGATGTTCTACTTCAC
>JBGUER010000163.1:0-6658 GCA_041821285.1 Clostridiaceae bacterium | reverse complement strand
GCTATTTATTAATGCAACTCTAGTTGCCCCTCTAAAACTGGAACCAACTAATTTATAAACTCTTTTATTAGGTCTACTATTTATAAGTGCAAAAGCTAATATGTGAGGAAGATGACTAACATAAGCTATAATATCATCATGTTGTTCTATTCCAAGCCTTGATACATTCTTGCATCCTATACTATAAGCCATATTTTCAATAAATTTTATATTTTCTTCTTTATTATTTTCAAGGGGTACTATTATATAATTCGCATTACTAAACATATCTACTTTAGCATAATCTAACCCTTTATATTCTCTTCCTGCCATTGGATGACCTGGTATAAAATCAATATACTCCGGAATTATTTTGAGTACATTAGAAACTATTCCAGATTTTATACCACATACATCTGTTAATATAGCTCCTTTTTTAAAATTATCTTTATTATCTTCAATAAAGCTCAAAAAATATTTAGGATAAATAGCTACTATAACCAAATCAGATTGTTTAAGTGGAATTTTACCATCTTTATATCCTTTATCAATTATACCTGCATCTTCTGCCTTTTTTAAAGCTTCAACATCAATATCCACAGCCCAAATTTTTTTAGGATTTAATTTTCTTAATGCCAGTGCAAATGAACCTCCTATAAGGCCTAACCCTACAATTGTTATATTAAAATCCTCAACATTCATAATTAGATTCTTTTTCCTTCCAATTCACCTAAAACTTTAATAGATTTCATCAATTTTGTAAAGTTATCAGGCTTGATTGATTCTTGTCCATCACATTTAGCATTAGCAGGGTCATTATGAACTTCTACCATGATTCCATCAGCTCCAGCTACTACAGCAGCTTTTGCTAAAGGTTCAACAAGCCACCAAATTCCTGATGCATGACTAGGATCCACTATAACTGGAAGATGACTTAATTTTTTCAAAACAGGAACCGCACTTATATCTAAAGTATTTCTTGTATAGTTTTCCATAGTTCTTATTCCTCTTTCACAAAGAATAACCCTTTCATTTCCTTCACTCATTATATATTCAGCTGCCATTAAAAATTCTTCGATAGTAGATGAAAGTCCTCTCTTTAATAATATTGGTTTATCAGTTTTTCCCACTTCTTTTAAGAGTTCAAAATTTTGCATATTCCTGGCTCCTATTTGGATTACATCTACATCCTCAACAAATCTTTCTATCAAATCTGGAGACATAAGCTCTGTAACTATAGGAAGCCCCGTTTCTTTCTTTGCTATTTTTAATAGCTCCAATCCTTCACCTTTAAGCCCTTGAAAACTATAAGGAGATGTTCTTGGTTTATATGCTCCACCTCTTAAAAAAGTTGCTCCTGATTCTTTTACATCGCGGGCTATAGATATTATTTGTTCTCTACTTTCTACAGAACAAGGTCCTGCAATAACTGCAAAATTTTCTCCACCTATTTTAGATCCCAATACGTCTATTATAGTATCATCTGGATGAAATGTTCTATTAGCCTTCTTATATGGTTCTTGAACATGAATAACCTTATCAACATACCTATTTGCAGCTAAAATATCAGAATTTATACATGTTGTATCTCCAACTAACCCGATAATATGATGATTTTCTCCCTCACTTTCATGCACTTGACAGCCTAAACTAATTATTCTAGCCTTGATTTTTTCAACTTCTTCTAATTTTACATTTTCTTTCAGTACTATTATCATATATACCCCTCCTATAAATTAAAAAAAAGACTCTAATGAGTCTTTTTCCATAAAATACTTAATATTAGTATTATACTTAGTTAATTTTTATCTTCACTCATCATAAAGGACTATTTAAATTTTTATAGCAGAAATAACCAGCGCAATAATAACCCCAGCTAAAATACAATTTATATTCTGAAAATTTTTCCTTTGCTAATAAGTTTTCCATAAGTTCCTCCAAGCGAAACTAAAATCTTTATTTTTTAAAAGTATACCATATAGCAGAAAAATGTCAACAAATTCATTTCATTTTTTTAACTTCTTTAGAGTTTTTAACTAAACCAGCAAAACCCATTACTAAAGATATAAACATAAGAATATTACCCAATGCAATGTAATTATTTTTTGAAAAAAGCATTCCAATAATAAAAATAATAAAACCTATTAATATTAATTTAAATCCCTTAGTAATTGCCATAACTCCCCCTTTAAATTAATTAATTATATTTTTATATGAACTTTCTTGAAATATCTTTTATTATATTGTATCATTATCTTGACCTTTCGGTCAAATTAATCCAAGGACGTGGTATTTTGAATTCAGCTTTTGAAAATATATCAGAAATAAAAAGAAATATGATAATAAAAACATGTTTAAAAGAGTTCTCAATTTATGGTTATGAAAACGCTTCTACTAATAGAATAGTAAACTCTGCTAATATATCAAAAGGTATATTATTTCATTATTTTAAATCAAAATCTAATCTATTTTATTATATGTTAAATTATTCTCAAGATATTATAAAAAATAATACTATAAATGAATTAAAAAAAATAACTAATACTGATTTTTGTGATAGATTAAAAGAATTTATAAAAATATCTGTAAAAATAGGTCTAACATATAAAGATGAATATATAATATATAAATCATTTATATGTTCTTCTACATTAGACTACAATAATGAAATTAAAAAACTTCATATACGGGGACTTCAATTTGATAATATGATATATAATTTATATTTATTTCAATTTTTAAATAAAGACATAATAAAAACATCACTTGAGGAAAAAATTCTAAAAGATTATATTCTGAATTTAATAAACTTTCTAACAGGCAAATATATAGAATTAAACAAGAATGAAACTAAGGATATCTTGAATTTTAATGATTTAGATAATTATATAAATCTATTAAAATTTGGTTTTATAGAATGAAAAGAGCACGAAGCAATCTACCTAGCATAAACAAAAGTAACTTATCACCAATATACAGTCACTCCACCATATACCAGCACATCATAACCCTAATTTATGTTTCGTTCGACTTCATAAGATATCTTTACAACCCTATTTTACCCTTTAGCAAAATAGGACCATTAGCTGCTACAGCCTGCAATACCCAATAAAATCTTCGCTCGACCTAATAGCATAGATTGGAACCACAATACAATCATATTTAACTGTATTGCAGCTTTTCTCCACAATATTAAATCTCCCTCCAATTTTACATAAGCTTTTGCTTACATAAAAAATTTGGCGAATTAATATGTACCTTAAATAGGATATATTAATCTTGACTCAATTATTTCGTACTCTCTATCCATTATAATACCCATATCATTATATAATATTCACTTTTTATTATATTTATCTTTTAGATAAATATACAAATTTTTCCCTTCTTCTTTAGTTTCGCAAGGTGCAGATATTAAATCTCCTTTTTCCATAACAATAGTAAATTGTTCAAAATACCCTTCTTGCAAAATAGTACCTAATTTAATATAATTGTCATTTTCTTTATAATATATATCTGCTTTTGAATTCTTTTTAAGGTAAATCATAACATCGTTATATTCATCATCCGCAACTTTAATGCTACCTTTAAAAAGTCCATCCTTTACAAATTTCTTACTTATTTCTCCTTGTATAGAAATATTTACATTTTCAATATATTCATTACTGTCACTTATAAATAAACTACTATTATAATTTATATCTACAAGTTTGGGCCAAGTATAAAATAAATAAAAAATAACTATTGCTAAAAAAAATAATAAAATAAATAAATCTTTTAATTTTCTCATAAGTTCACTTCCTAATATAATAATAAAATTTAATAATATTATATCCTATTATTATGTAAAATAAAAATTTTAATATTTTATATATGATATATACTTATTCTTATTATGCCAAATATTAACAATAAAAATAAATTTATAAAAAATATAATGATAATTATCAGTTTTTCACTATTTTTAAATATTTTAATTGATTTACTGTATTGGTATATTATATAGTAAAATAATATTAAAAAAACACCAAATATGACAAATAATATACTTGCAAGAAATTTATTTACAGACAGTATAATATCAGCACAAACAAATGAATAAATCCAGGTAAAAAAACCTGACATAACAGAAACTAAACTATACTTTACTATATTATTATTTATTTTTTTAGATAATAACTCCATATTTTAAATTTATACCTCCTATGGTTTTAATATATTTAATGGATATTCTTAATTATTAACTTTATTACCTGATTTATTTCATAAATACTTTATTGCTTAGATTTTTTTTTTATAATATAATGTTGTTACAAGTTTGTATTGCATACTTACTTATAAAAAATAAATAAGGAGATTTATATGACAAAAGATAATCCAATGAATTTTTTAAATAATATAAATAAATTGATTCATGAACCTGCAAGACTTATGATAATGTCTTATCTTGTTATTTTGGGAACTACTGATTTTGTTTTTTTATTGAAACAAACTGAACTTACAAAAGGAAATCTATCTTCTCACCTTTCAAAACTTGAAGAAGAAAACTATATTAAATTAGAAAAAGTATTTCAAAATAAAAGACCTAAAACACAAATAAATATTACTGAATTGGGAATGCGCCAATTTCACGAATATAAAAATAATATAATGAATTTTTTATCTATCATAGATTAGAATAATAAGCATTAAGGAGGTTATATTTTGCCAGAACAAACAGCTGAAAATGTATTTTACGATGCTAGAAAGATTGGAATCAAAGAATATAAAAGAAAAATTTCTAATGGTGAAAGTGGATTTTTACCATCCTTAGAAGGTCTCTTAAATAATACAGAAATTGTTTCTGAAGTAGATATTGGAATAAGCGAAATACCATTAAAAAAGATAATAGGAACTTACTATCATTCAAGGAGTTTAGCTTTTTCAAATAATTTCATGCCTATATTATCTGATAAAACAGAATTTTACACTAAATGGGTAGCTCTATGTGAGGCTCATTTAAAAGAAGGAATAAAACACTCTATTAAAGTCTATGAATATTTAAATTGGTTTTATGTAGTAGAAGGAAATAAAAGAGTAAGCGTATTAAAATACTTTGATGCTTATGGAATATTTGCAAATGTAACAAGACTTATACCTAGATGGGATTCAAACGAAAAAGATATAAAAATATATTATGAATTTTTAAAATTTAATAAAAAAACTAAAATAAGTTCTATATGGTTCTCAAAAGAAGGTAGTTTTGGAGAATTATCTGCTCTTTTAAAAGATTATTCTCCTTCTTGGGAAAAATTTGACAGTAAATATATATATTTCGAAAGAATGGTCTATGATAGTTTTAGAAGTGTTTATCACACTCTAGGTGGTGAAAAATTAAACATAACAACAGGGGATGCTTTTTTAGAATATGCTAAAATTTATGGTATTCCTTTAGAATTTAATGAAGCCGAACTTAAACCATCCATAAATGAATTTATAAATGAACTAGAACTAATGGTGAATAAAGAATCCGTTCACATTCAAACAATACCTTTTGAAGAAACAAGTTCTAGTATGCTTTCTACCTTAACATCTTTTGTAATACCTCCTAAGAAACTTAAAATAGCCTTTGCTTATGCTAGAACTATAAATAGTTCTGGATGGACTAATTCTCATGAAATGGGTAGGCAATATGTAACTAAAATTTTAAAAGATCAAATAACCACTTCTTATATGGAAAATATACCAGAAGGAGAAGATTCTTATGAACATATAAAAATTCTAGCTGAAAATGGTAATGATGTTATTTTTACTACAAGTCCCATTTTTTTAAATGCTACGCTAAAATGTTCTTTGGAGTATCCTCATATAAAATTTTTTAATTGTTCTGAAAGCCAACCATTTTTACATGTAATTAATTACTATGGAAGAAGTTATGAGCCAAAATTTTTAATGGGAATTGTTGGTGGTTCGTTAACTAAAACAAATATCTTGGGATATATTGCTACAAAACCAACTCCTGAAGTAATAAGTTCCATAAATGCCTTTTCATTAGGTGCAAAACTTGTAAACCCTTACGTAAAAGTATTAGTATACTTTACACAAGAATGGAATAGCAGAATTAAAATCAAAGGCGGAAGTGAAATTTTATCTGGAATGGATGCGGATATAATAGCAAATAAAAATTTAAAACAACCAAATCCTATATCAAAAGAGTATGGTGTGTTCTCAATGTTATCCAAAATAGATAATAATCTAAATAAAAATGAAAGCTGCATAGCTGCACCAATATGGAATTGGGGACTTTTTTATGAAAAAATATTAAAAAATATTTTGAATGGAACTTTCAAAGATATATCAGAAATTTTTAGCAGCGATTCAAAACTGCTAAATTTTTGGTGGGGAATGGCTTCAGGTGTTTTAGATATATTTTATCTAAAAGATAATATCCCTACAGAAACAGAAAAGCTATTAAACTTAATGAAAAAGATGATAATAGATGATACTTATAATCCTTTTACTGGACCAATTTATGATAGTTTAGGTAATTTAAGAATAGAAAATGACGAAGTAGCTAGTCACCATGAAATATTATCCATGGATTATTATGTTGATAATGTTGAAATAATCGAGTAGGAGCTGAATAATTATTTTATTCAGCGACCTCTCACACCACCGTACGTACCGTTCGGTATACGGC
>JBGUER010000162.1:0-6745 GCA_041821285.1 Clostridiaceae bacterium | reverse complement strand
GTATACATTGGGGGTTAAAAAATGCCAACAAATAGACAAAAACATATAAGAAATTTTTCTATTATTGCACATATAGATCACGGTAAGTCTACTTTAGCTGATAGGCTACTCGAACTTACAGGTACAATTCAGAAAAGAGATATAAAAGAACAACTTTTAGATAATATGGATCTTGAAAGAGAAAGAGGAATAACAATTAAGGCTCAAGCAGCTACAATAAAGTATAAATATAAAGATGGAGAAATATATACTTTAAATTTAATAGATACTCCAGGACATGTAGATTTTAACTACGAAGTATCTAGAAGTTTAGCAGCTTGTGAAGGTGCTGTTTTAGTTGTAGATGCAACGCAAGGGATACAGGCACAAACATTGGCAAATTGTTATCTTGCATTAGATAATGACCTTGAAATAGTACCAGTTATAAATAAAGTAGACCTACCAAGTGCAAGACCACTTGAGATTCAAAAGGAAATAGAAGATGTTATAGGTATTGATGCAGAGAATGCGCCAAATGTATCTGCTAAAACAGGACTAAATGTGGATAAGGTACTAGAAGCTATAGTTGAAAAAGTACCATCACCAATAGGAGATGAAAAGGCACCACTTAAGGCACTTATTTTTGATTCATATTATGACAGCTATAAAGGCGTAGTTTGCCATATTAGAGTACAAGATGGATATGTTGAGGCAGGTTCTAAAATTAAATTCATGGCAACAGGTGTGATTTTTGAAGTTATAGAAGTGGGCATTTTTGCACCTAAATTAACGCCATGCGAATTTTTGGCTTCAGGAGATGTAGGGTATATTACAGCTTCAATAAAAAATGTCCGTGATGCTAGAGTAGGGGATACTGTAACAGAAGAGAAAAGACCTGCAAAAGAGTCTCTTCCAGGATATAGACCTGCTATTCCTATGGTATATAGTGGTATTTATCCTGTAGATGGTGCTAAATATGGAGAACTTAAAGAAGCTATTGAAAAACTTCAGATGAATGATGCTGCTTTAGCTTATGAACTTGAGACATCTGCTGCTTTAGGCTTTGGTTTTAGATGTGGTTTTTTAGGATTACTTCATATGGAAGTAATTCAAGAGAGAATAGAGAGAGAATTTAATTTAGATATAATAACAACTGCACCATCGGTTATATATAAAGTAATAAAAATAGACGGTGAAATGCTGGAAATAACAAACCCTGCAAATTTACCAACTCCAGTAGAAATAAGTAGAATGGAAGAACCTGTAGTTAAAGCATCAATTATAGCACCAACAGAATATGTAGGTTCAATAATGGAGCTTTGCCAAAATAGAAGAGGTACATATAAAGATATGCAATACATTGAAGAAACAAGGGTAGTAATTAATTATGATATTCCATTAAATGAAATCATATACGATTTTTTTGATGCTTTGAAATCTAAAACAAAGGGATATGCATCTTTAGATTATGAGCTTTTAGGATATCAAGAGACCAAACTTGTTAAATTAGATATACTTCTAAATGCAGTTATTGTAGATGCTTTATCTATGATAGTACCAGAAGATAGAGCTTATAATAAAGGTAGAAATATTGTTGCAAAGCTTAAGGAAGTAATACCTAGACAATTATTTGAAATACCAATTCAAGCTGCAATAGGTTCTAAGGTAATAGCTAGAGAGACAGTAAAAGCTTTAAGAAAAGATGTACTTGCTAAATGTTATGGCGGGGATATATCTAGAAAGAGAAAACTTCTCGAAAAGCAAAAGGAAGGTAAGAAGAAAATGAGACAAATAGGTACAGTTGAAGTACCTCAAGAGGCATTTATGACTATTCTTAAGGTGGATTAATATGAATAACGAAATAGGACTATATATCCATTTGCCATTTTGTCAAAAAAAATGTAAATATTGTGACTTTCCTTCATACGCAGGAAAAGAAGAGCTGATGCTAAATTATGTAAATGCATTATCTATTGAAATGGAACATGTGCAGAAATATAAAATTAGAACTATATATATAGGTGGGGGAACTCCCACCTATTTATCATTAGAAGCTTTAGATATTTTAAAGGATAGTGTGAAAAAATTAAATATTGCTGAAAATTGCGAGTTTACTATAGAAGGAAATCCAGGAACTTTTAAAGAAAAGAAATTAAAGATATTAAAAGATATGGGTGTAAATAGATTATCTATTGGATTACAGTCATCAAATGATGATGTCTTATCATATCTTGGAAGAATTCATAATTATAATGATTTTTTAGACAGCTTTAACATGGCAAGAAAACTAGGTTTTGAAAATATTAATGTAGATTTAATGTTTGGAATACCAACTTATTCACTAGATATGTATTTAAAAACTTTAGATGATGTTTTAAAGTTAAATCCAGAGCATTTATCCTGCTATAGCTTGATTTTAGAACAAGGGACTGAATTTTATAAGCTTTATAAGCAAGGTAAATTTAATATTATTGATGAAGATATAGATAGAGAAATGTATGAAGGAACAATAGAGAAACTAGAAAATCATGGGTATATCCAATATGAAATATCGAATTTTTCAAAAAAAGGTAAAGAGTGTAAACACAACTTAAAATATTGGGATTTAGAAGATTATATAGGAGTAGGTGCTTCTTCTCACTCATATTTTCATAATAAAAGATGGAGTAATGTTAAATCTATAGAAGAATATATTGAACGAGTAAATAAAAAAATAGAAATATATGATTTTTATAAAAATAACACTATGTATGATAATATAGAGGAATTTATTTTTTTAGGATTTAGAAAAAATAATGGAATTTCTAAGGTGGATTTTTATAATAAATTCAATAAAAGTATAGAAGAAATTTATGGGGATGTTTTAAGTAATTATATTAGCAAAGCCTTGATAATAGAGGATAGTGACAGATTATATTTATCGAGATATGCATTAGAAATATCTAATTATATTCTATCTGATTTTATTTTGACAAGATGAAACTATGCAATAACTAGAAAATTGGAGATAAACGAAGTAAAATCAAAATAATGCACTGTATAACGTCAATTTGAATTTATTTTGATGTTTTGTGATAGTTGACAAATAAAAATGAGAGTGATATTTTTTAATCATAGCAATTAGCACTCACTAACACAGAGTGCTAACAAGAGGTGATTATATGGATATGGATTTAAGAAAAATAAAAATACTTCAGGCCATAATAAGTGATTACATTTCAACAGCAGAACCTGTAGGGTCTAGGACCATAGCCAAAAAATATGATTTAGGTATAAGTTCAGCTACTATAAGAAATGAAATGTCAGATTTAGAGGATATGGGATATTTAGAACAACCACACAGTTCAGCAGGTAGAAAACCTTCAGACAAAGGTTATAGACTATATGTTGATAAAATCATGGAAGTCTCAACTTTATCTTATGAAGATCAGGTATTTATAAAAAATCAACTTTTAGATTCTGCTTTAGTTGAAGTAGATAAACTTATTAAACAGTCTTTAAGTATATTAAGTGATTTAACTAAGCTTACTTGTATTGCTAAAGGTCCTTCAGTTAGCAAATGGTCTATTAAGTCTATACAGCTAATGAGCGTAAATAAAAACGAGGTACTCCTTATTATTATAACTAATAGTGGCATAATAAAACATAACCTAATAAGATTATCAAAAGGTTTAGAAAATGAAAAAATAATTAAACTAAATAATATATTAAATGCTAGACTTAAAAATCTTTCTATAGAACAAATAAACCTTAAAGTTATAAATCTTCTTAGAAATGATTTAAGAGGTTATGAAGATTTATTTGATGAAATAATACCTTCTCTTTATGAAAGCTTAACAGAAGAGGATAGTTCAGAAGTGTACATGGAAGGTACATCAAATATATTTAATTATCCTGAGTACAATGATATTAAAAAAGCCAAGGATTTTCTTTCGTTGTTGGATGATAAGGATAAAATAGGGGAAATATTAAAAAATGATGAAAATGTAACAATAAAAATTGGTAATGAAAATGGGCTAGATAGTGCTAAAAATTGTTCGATTATTACGGCTCATTATAGTATTGGAGGCAAGCCACTTGGCTCTATTGGAGTTATTGGTCCAACTAGAATGCCTTATTCTAAAATATTATCTATTATGTCAAAGGTAGTTAGTGAGATAGATGAAAATATTGGTAGGAACTATCTTGATGATAGATGAAAATATATTTAATGGAGGAGAACTATGGCAATTAACAATGAAGAAAATGAAAATATTGAAGATTCTTTAGAAGAAGGTCAAGACGTTGTAGAGGAAAATGAGATATTAGAGGAAGAAAAATTAGAAGAAGATGTTGAGGAAATTGAATACAATGTTGAAGAAGTTGAGGAAAATAATTTGAGTTTATTAAAAAAATTAAAAGAAGAAAAAAATCTATTAACTGAAGATAATAAAAAATTACAAAACGAAATGGAAACAATAAAAGATAGATTAGCTAGAACATTAGCAGAATATGAAAATTTCAGAAAAAGAACTATTAAAGAAAAAGAAGGCATTTATAGTGATGCTTGTAAAGACGTAATAGAGACAATGATATCACCAATAGATAATCTTGAAAGAGCATTAGCTGTAGGTGGAGATATAGATTCATTTAAAAAAGGTGTAGAGATGACTTTAAGACAATTTGATGATAGTATGAAAAAATTAAATGTAGAAGAAATTGCTACAGATTGTCCTTTTGATCCTAATATGCATAATGCTGTTATGCATATTGATGATGATAGTTTAGGGGAAAAAGAAATAGTTGAAGTTTTTCAAAAGGGGTATAAAAGACAAGATAAAATTATAAGACACAGTATGGTAAAAGTAGCAAATTAATTTAAAATTTTAGGAGGCAAATAAAATGGCAAAAGTAATAGGTATTGATTTAGGTACAACAAATTCATGTGTGGCAGTTATGGAAGGTGGAGATCCTGTAGTTATAGCAAATGCAGAAGGGGCAAGAACTACACCATCTGTAGTTTCATTTCAAGCAAAAGGAGAAAGATTAGTAGGGCAAGTAGCTAAAAGACAGGCGATAACAAATCCTGATAAAACAATAGCATCTATAAAAAGACATATGGGAACAAATCACAAGACAGATATAGATGGCAAAAATTACACACCACAAGAAATTTCAGCTATGGTATTACAAAAGATAAAAATTGATGCAGAAGCTTATTTAGGCGAAAGTGTAACTCAAGCGGTTATAACAGTTCCTGCATATTTTAATGATAGTCAAAGACAGGCAACAAAAGATGCTGGTAAAATAGCAGGTCTTGAAGTTTTAAGAATAATAAACGAGCCAACAGCAGCATCATTAGCTTATGGATTAGATAAAATGGATACAAATCATAAAATAATGGTATATGATTTAGGTGGAGGAACTTTTGATGTATCAGTTCTAGAACTTGGAGATGGAGTATTTGAAGTTAAATCAACTAACGGAAATACAAAGCTTGGTGGAGATGACTTTGATGATAATGTTATGAACTATATAGCTGATACTTTTAAAAACGAAAATGGAGTAGATTTAAGAAATGATAAAATGGCACTTCAAAGATTAAAAGAAGCTGCTGAAAAAGCTAAAATAGAATTATCATCTTCTACTCAAACAAATATTAATCTTCCATTTATAACAGCTGATGCTACAGGTCCAAAGCATATAGATATGAATTTAACTAGAGCTAAATTCAATGAATTAACACATGACTTAGTTCAAGCTACAATAGAACCAATGAAAAAAGCTATAAAAGATGCAGGCGTATCATTAAATGAAATAGATAAAATAATATTAGTTGGTGGATCAACAAGAATACCAGCAGTTCAAGAAGCAGTTAAAAGTTACACAGGTAAAGAGCCTTCAAAGGGAGTTAATCCTGATGAGTGTGTAGCAGTAGGAGCCGCTATCCAAGCTGGAGTTTTAACAGGAGATGTTAAAGATGTTCTACTTTTAGATGTAACTCCATTAACTCTTGGAATTGAAACTTTAGGTGGAGTAAAAACACCACTTATCGACAGAAATACAACTATTCCTACAAGAAAAAGCCAAGTATTCTCAACTGCTGCAGACGGTCAGACTTCAGTTGAAATTAATGTAGTTCAAGGTGAGAGACAAATGGCAGCAGACAATAAGACTCTAGGAAGATTTACTCTATCTGGTATTGCACCAGCACCAAGAGGAATCCCTCAAATAGAAGTTACTTTTGATATAGATGCAAATGGTATAGTTAATGTAGCAGCTAAAGATAAAGGAACAGGAAAAGAAGCTAATATTACAATAACTGCTTCAACAAACTTATCTGATGACGAAGTTAATAATGCTGTTAATGAAGCTGAAAAATATGCTGAAGAAGATAAGAAAAGAAAAGAATCTATCGAAATAAAAAATAATGCAGAACAAATAGTATATCAAACTGAAAAAACTTTAAAAGAACTTGGAGATAAGGTATCAGAAGAAGATAAAGCTAAAATAGAAGAAAAAGTAGAAGCATTAAAGAAAGTAAAAGACGGAGAAGACTTAGAAGTTATAAAACAAGCTACAGAAGAATTAACTCAAGAATTCTATGCAGTATCTTCTAAAATGTATCAAGCTGATCCTAATGCTAATCCTGAAGGAGCTGGATTTGATCCAAATGCTGCTGGATTTGATGGTAATCAAGGTGCAGAAAATGATGATGATAATGTAGTTGATGCAGATTTTAAGGTTGATGATGAAAAATAATAAATTTTTTAATTACTTAATAAAA
>JBGUER010000161.1:0-6848 GCA_041821285.1 Clostridiaceae bacterium | reverse complement strand
ATTTACAATCCCTCAATCTAGTTTTCGCTGTGATAACTTAGATTCTGGTTGGGATTATATTGGTATACATGAAGTTGAAATAACTCCTGCTAAAGATGGCAATCCCGCTGTAACAGGGAATGAAATTGTAAAATATCAATATGATCAAACTACAAATACCCATATTCCCACAGTATTAATTCAAGCACAACCTAATATTAGTTATCGTTTTATATTTACAAAAGTTAATCCTCTAAATTCAGACAATTTATTGCAATTTACTATAAAAAGTTTCGATACTAAGAGTCTTGCTGTAGATGAAAATTCAGCTCCTAAAGTTACAATAACTTCAGAAGTAGAATCTATCAATTCTTTACAAATAGTTGATCTTAGTACAAATATTGACCCTGCGGTAGCAGTTGCATTCAGGTCTCAACAGCGTAATAAAAATGTTGTTGGCCATGTTGCAATGGTGTTAGATACATCAGGAAGTATGTCTGATAATTTAAATGGTAACAATTGGGGTACAAGCAGAATTTCCATTCTAAAAGACAAAGCCAAAGAACTAGTAAATGAATTTGCTCAAGAAGATAATATTGATATCTCCCTTATTCCCTTTGCAACTTCTGCCAATGAACCTCATGATTTTCTAAACGCTAAAAATTCGACTACTGAACTTAATGGTATTATATCAAATCTTAATGCTATAGGTGGCACAAATACTGGAGATGGGTTAAGAAGAGCCTATCAAAAATTAAAAGCTCATACATTAGATGTTAGTACAGATGTGGTAGTAAGTAATTATGTTATTGTTTTAGTAGATGGCGTTACAACATTTGCAAGTGTTAAAAGTAATAGTGATAGGTCTTTTGTAACTGATAATCAAAATATTAATGAGGGATATTTAGATCGAACGGGTGAATTTGATGAAAATGGCCAAATTGCAGGAAATGGATCTAATCTTAGTATTACGGGAACAGCATATGTTAATAAAATCGGTAATATGCTCAATACAAATTCATTTGCAAAAACCTATGTTATAGGATTTTCAACAAAAAATTCAGAACTTGCTAGTGTAAATGATATTGCAACTGCCTGTGGTGCTCCTTCTGAACGAGTTTTTACGGCAAGTAGTGCAGATTCTCTTCAAACGGTTTTTAAGGCAATTCAAGACGATATTGTAAATGATTTATGGTACCTTCAGGGCCCAAACTTATAATGACTTAAATATGTTATATAGTTTAATGTAAAAAGGGTAGGTTAATTAAATGAAAAAAAATAGTGGTTTTACTTTAATTGAAATAATTATTTCTCTAGCACTACTTGGACTTATAAGTGTGGTGCTACTATCCAATAATGTATTACAATTCCGTTTAATAAAAAACACTCAAAATATAACCCAAGATGTATTTACAGCACAACAAGACATTGAAAATACAATTACAAGGGTAAAAAAAGAAGTACAAGATAATACAATTTCTGAAACTTCTACATCTTATACTCTTTTTTCTGGTGAAAACAAACGAACCGTTGAAGGATATCCAGAAAAAGTTGATATTTCATCTGGAAGCACTTCACGAACATTATTTACAGTAATTGCAAATAATAGTATGCCCGAATATAAAGTTGCTAGTGCAACTGTTACTATTAAATTTTCAAATGGAAATCTTATTGCATATAAAGATGCACCCTTACTTTCTGTAAAATCGGATATTACATTAACTGACCCTTCCAATGTAAATCTAACAAATATTTACCGCTGGTATATTTCAAGACCAGGGTTTAATATACCTATGGTTAAAAATTCAATTGAAATTGAAAAAGGTACAATGTTTCCAATATTTCCAGATGATTATACAATTATTCCTGGTGCAAGCAAATCTACTTTAACATCAATTCTTCCAGGTTATGCAGGGAGACATTTAGTATGTACTGTAACACCAGCATCAAAATCTGGTAAAATGGGTGAAACTGCGGTAAGTAATCCAGTTTTTTTATCTGGTTTGCCTGTAATTCAAGACTTGAAATTGCACTTAGACGCCGCCATGATATCTAGAGAAAGCGTAACTGACATAAGTATAAGTGGAAATAAAAGCTATGTTAAAAGATGGCCTAGTATTTCGGACTTAGGTAACAACAGTTCTCAAACTACTTCAAACAAACAACCTGAATTAATTGAATGTAAAATTGGAGATTTTGATTATAATAAAATCAAATATGAAACCTATGCAAAATATGTAGAATTTGATGGTATAGATGATTATATAACTGGTAATATTTCATCTCTAGATGAAGATAAAAAAACTGTTTTTATAGTCGCCAAAAACACTGTATCTCAAAATTTTACAATTTACAAAGATGTATATGACTCAACTATTTTTTCAATAAATAATAAAAATTTTAATATAGGATATAATGGTACTAATGATTATTCAAAAATAGATGTTGCTGAAGTTCTTGTATACAATAAAGTTCTCTCTCAAGATGATAGTAATCTAGTAATTAATTATTTAAAAAATAAATATCAAGCAACTGAAGCGGTTGTTAACATTAAAAATATAGATGATATAGCTGTTACTGTAGAAAAAGGTTCGACTTATACTTTACCTACTTCAGTTATTGCTAATCTTAGTGATGGAACAAAAGGCGATGTGGAAATCACTTGGTCTCAAAATAGTGTAAATACAAATAGCTTAGGTGAGACAAAGATAACAGGAACTGCTAATATTGATAACACTAAAACTATGACACTAACCGTAACAGTCATTCAAGGCACTGTGGTTGAGGGACCTAAAGCTTTAGAAATTACAGATTGCAGTTATAATTTTTATAAAGGATTCGATATAACATTCGATAAAGATATACAATCTGCATCCATAGATGTTAATAATGTAGGCATAATGTATAAATTTAACACAAATAAAAAAATTATTTTATTCCTGAAAAATTATAATAATAGTTTCACTGATAATACAAACATTACCGTTGAAGTTACAAGTACTGATGGCAGTGAATCAACAATTGTAGTCAAAAGAAATGGAGTTGATTGGGAAATAGTATCTCAATAATATAAATGAAGGTTATTATGTAAAACAACAATTAAGATATATTTTTTTAATTTCTTATCATAAATAAAAACAATATTATCACAAAAATAAAAATCTAATCTAAATTCACTAAAATAAATGTCTAATAGGAAATGTTAATCACTTCCTAATTAGACCTTTAAATATTGACATTCAAAATACTATTTGTGCTTTTATTTTTAATGTTACATATATTTTTTAATATGAATATAAATCATCGTTTATTTCAATTAAACTATGTCAATACTTCCCCTAGAGGTGATTTTATGGCTGTTAGAGTCAAAACATCAGCATTAATTGGCATAGATGGAGTTATCGTAACTGTAGAGGTAGATATCTCTCGTGGACTTCCTGCCTTTAATATAGTAGGTCTTCCAAATGCATCTGTTATGGAATCGAAAGAGAGAGTACGCTCAGCAATAATAAATTCAGGTTTTGAATTTCCAGTAAAAAGAATAACCATAAATTTAGCACCAGCTTCTATAAAAAAAGCAGGCTCACAACTTGATTTAGCCATAGCTATAGGAATACTCCTTGCAACCCATCAGATATACATTGATGATGAAGAAATTAATATATATCTGTTTTTAGGAGAATTATCACTATTTGGTGAAATAAAAAAAATTACAGGAGCTCTTCCAATTATAATAAGTTGCTTTGAAAGGAAAATAAACAAATTTATCATTCCTTTAGAAAATTTAAGTGAATGTGAAATTTTACAAAATGCTTATATTCTACCCTTTAAATCTTTAAAAGAAGTAGTATATTTCTTGAATTATGGTAAAAGAAAAATATATACTATTAAAAAGAAACCAGAAACTATGGAAAATAACATGCTTGATTTTTATGATGTCTATGGTCTTGAATCTACCAAACGGGCTATAGAAGTAGCAGCATCTGGAAAGCATAATTTGCTCCTTTACGGCCCCCCAGGTTCTGGAAAAACCATGTTAGCTCAAAGAATACCTAGCATTTTGCCAGAATTAACCTATCAGGAATCACTAGATGTAACTAAAATATATAGCATAGCCGGCCTCTTAGATGATACTAATGGTGTTGTGACTGAAAGGCCCTTTAGAACACCACACCACTCCTCAAGCTCTATATCACTTATAGGGGGAGGGGCAAATCCAATTCCTGGTGAAATATCATTAGCCCATAACGGAGTTTTATTTTTAGATGAACTTTTAGAATTTAAGAAACCAGCTCTTGAAGTTTTAAGGCAACCTATAGAGCAAAAATATATTATCATTAATAGAGTTCTTGGACGAATAAAATATCCTGCTAATTTCATGTTAATTGCCGCTATGAATCCTTGCCCTTGTGGTTATTATGGAAGCGACAAAGATTGCACTTGTACTTATTTTGAAAGAAATAGATACTTAAATAAACTTTCCGGTCCTTTACTAGATAGAATAGACCTTTATTCCTCAGTGTCTTCTGTGCCATTTGATAAATTAAACAATAAAAATGCTGGAGAATCATCTAAAACTATAAAAATGCGAGTAGACAATTGCAGAATGATTCAACAAGAAAGATTTAAAAACACAAAAATTCATTGTAATGGTGAAATGCGTGATAGAGATATTAAAAAATACTGTGATTTAAATTTAAAGTCCTTAAGTATTTTAAATAAAGTTTACAAAAATTTTAAACTTAGCACTAGAGCTTATAATAGAATATTAAAAGTTTCAAGAACTATAGCGGATTTAGATAATAGTGACGATATACTTGAATGTCATCTAATTGAGGCACTATCTTATAGAAAATTTATAAATGATAAGTACAGATAGGTTGATTTTATTCAACCTATTTTTTTTATTTAAATGAATAAAATTTTTTTCATTTGACTAAACTCAATATATAAAATAAATTAAATATGGAGGATTTTATGAATCGTTATGAATTATGGTTAAATTCATCTAAATTATGTTGCAATACTATCGATAAACTTCTAGATAAATTTCAAGATGAAAAAAATTTGTGGGAATATTCTATAAAAAATAATAATAAAGATAGGATAATAAATAACAGAACACAAACAATATTAGAGAGAACTTGGAATGCTGACAAATTTGAAAATTTAGAAAGTTTTTTAAAAACAAGTGAAATAAAATTTATAACTTATAAAGAGGAACTTTTCCCAAGGAGATTAAAAAATATAAAAGATATGCCTTATTCTTTATTTTATCTTGGCGATATTGAAACTTTAAATAAATTTACCTGTGTTTCTGTAGTAGGTGCTAGAAATAATAGTATTTATGGAGAAAATGTATCTAAACTTATAGCAAAAGAATTAGTTAAAAATAATATAAATGTAATAAGTGGAATGGCAAGGGGAATAGATAGTTTTTCCCATATTGGAACTTTAAATAATAATGGTTTTACCTGTGCTATTCTAGGTTCTGGAATAGATATTATATATCCCTATGAAAACAAAAATTTATATCACAAAATAGCTGAAAAAGGTTGCGTTATATCAGAATTTCCACTTGGAACAAAACCTCTTGCTACAAACTTTCCACAAAGGAACAGAATAATAAGTGGTTTAAGTGACCTTGTTATAGTCGTCGAAGCAAAATTTAGAAGTGGCTCTTTAAATACTGCAAATCATGGAGGCGATCAAAGTAGGACTGTAATGGCTGTAGTAGGGTCTATTTTGTCTCCTTTAAGCTTTGGTTGCCATGAAGCTATTAGAAATGGTGCAAAGCCTATATATTGTATGGAAGATATATTTGAAGAACTTAAAATGGATTATTCTAATGGCAATATATCCAATACTTTTAATGATTTTAACAAAGAGCAAGAAAAAATTTATTCCATCTTAAGCGACTATCCACTTCACATTGATGAATTATATAGAAAATCGCATATTGACATAAAAGAACTTTATGGGGTATTATTTGAATTGCAAATGAAAAATGAAATAGAATGCATAAAAGGTAATTATTATAAAAGAAAAACAAGTTAAATAACCATAAATTGAGGGGGTGAAGTCCTGAAAATTTTCAGGACAATATTATGTCACAAAATTTAGTTATTGTAGAATCTCCAGCTAAAGCAAAAACCATAGCAAAATATTTAGGTAAAAATTATATAGTAGAAGCATCTATGGGACATTTAAGGGATCTACCAAAAAGTCAACTAGGAGTGGATGTAGATAATGACTATGCTCCAAAATATATAACTATAAGGGGTAAAGGCGAACTTTTAGCTAAACTTAAAAAAACCGCCAAAAAAAGCGATAAAGTCTTTTTGGCAACTGACCCTGATAGAGAAGGAGAAGCTATTTCTTGGCATCTAGCAAACCTTCTTAAATTAGATGAAAACCAAAAATGCAGAATAGAATTTAATGAGATTACTAAAACTGCTGTTAAAGCAGCTATAAAAAATCCAAGAAGTATTAATTACAATTTAGTTGATGCCCAGCAGGCTAGAAGAATTTTAGATAGGTTAGTTGGATATAAAATTAGTCCCGTTCTTTGGAAAAAAGTAAAATGGGGACTATCTGCAGGAAGAGTTCAATCTGTAACACTTAAAATGATTTGCGACAGGGAAGAAGAAATAAAAAATTTCATACCAAAGGAATATTGGTCAATGGAATGCTCTCTTTCTGAGAAAAACAATTCTGAACTTTTTGATTTAAAATTAGCTAATTATAAAGGCAAAAAAATAGAAATGCCAAACGAAGAGTCTTGTGACAATATTTTAAATGAGTTAGAAGACAATTCGTTTATTGTTAAATCTGTAAAGGAATCCCAAAAGACTAAAAAGGCTCTTCCT
>JBGUER010000160.1:0-6880 GCA_041821285.1 Clostridiaceae bacterium | reverse complement strand
CCGTAGTACCTCCTAATCCTCTCATCACACCACTCCTCAATCCAAACCTTATCCTCTCTACCTAACTTCCTCCATATATTTTGATTAAACCTTATATATTCTATATCTTTGCATTTTTCCATAAACCTCATATCTTCAAATCTTTTAAATGGATTGGATAGAATGTTTCTTTCCACTTCTTTTCTATATATTATTTCATTATTGTATATGCATTTTTTCTTTTCAGCTTCAAGTCCTCGTTTTTTCCTATCTTCATAAAAATCTATGAAATAATCGATTACATTATTTAATTTAACTTGTCCTTTATCATCCGTACATTCCAGCATAGCTTTTAATAGCACTGGTTTATATGAATAAGACATGTCCATAGTTCTTACCATTTCCATGAATTTATCTTTCATATTTGAAGCGTTTATTATTTCCCAACCAAACTCTTTAGCATATTTCTTAACTGATTCTTCATAAAAATATTTAAAGCTAGTTTTATTCATTGGTATTTCTAAATCTGGTTTTATTTTGCCATCTTTTATGTATCTTGATAGCGTCTCTCCTTGAATATCTACCATCCGCACAAATTCTATTTGAGATATCATATCCTTAACTTTATCCTGCCAATTAAATAAATCTATAATTTCATAGTCAAATACATCCACAGGTAAATCCAGATAGGCATCAGGTTTTTCTCCTCTTCTTCTTAACAATTCATCTTTTTCCATTTTTTCTTTAGAAGCTAAAACAAAGGCCGCTGGTTCATATTTGTCTATATTAAACATTCTATGCAGTGAATAAGCTTGATTAAATATATTGGCATTATCTATAAAATCAAATACCATTAAATATTCTTTTCCTTCTGATTTCCTTGTTCCTCTACCTAGCTGCTGCATATAAATAGTTTTTGACATTGTAGGTCTTGCCATAAATAAAACTTCGGTTTTAGGGCTATCCCAACCTTCATTTAATAAATCACAAGCACATAAAACATTTATATCACCATTTTCATAGTTTTCTAAAATAGTTTTTCTATCCTCATCTTTTGTATATCCAGAAACTGCTTCTGCCCTTATCCCAGCTTCTTTGAATATTTTTGCTATTTCATTTGCATGATTTATAGAAGCGCAAAATACCACGCATTTTTTATCTCGTACAAAATCCAAATAAGTTTTAACTATTACTATATTTCTTTCTGGGATAAATAGTTTACTTTCTAAATCTTGAGAATTATACTTTATTCCATTTATTTTAACTTCTGATATATCTATATTGGTTTTAATCCTTATGCACCTTATAGGCACTAACTCGCCAAGCTCTATAGCCCTCTTTAAATCTAGCTTATGAGCAACATTTTTAAACATTCCTAAAATATCCTCTCCATCCATTCTCTCTGGAGTTGCTGTAAGTCCCAAAATAAAATCAGGTTTAAAATAGCTTAATATCTTTTTATAACTCTCCGCTGATCCATGATGAGCCTCATCTATTATGATATATCCAAAATCCTTAGGATCAAATTCATCAATATGAGAAACAAGACTTTGAATTGAGCTGCAAACTACAAAACTATCTAGGTTTTTCTCCTCACCCATATAAATACCGGCTGCCACCTCACTCCAAGCTTTATTAAATTCCCTTTTAGCCTGACGAACTAACTCTTTAGTGTGGGCTATAAATAAAGTTCTTTTCCCAATACTTTTAGCATCCATTACTGCAGTTATAGTTTTTCCAGTACCTGTTGCATGATACAAAAGGGCTATACTTTCATTATTTTCTCGCATATTCTTTAAGTTATTAAGTGCCTCTTCTTGGTGATTTTTAAGTTTTATAACTTGTCCTCTTTGACTAGGTAGGGAATCTTCGAATTCATTAAATAACGGATATTCTCCTAGAAAGGTTATAAGCTGATCTTTTATCTTATCCCTTTGAGATTTGAGCTGACTATATGCCCATCTATATATCTTCCAATTGTCACTTACTAAACTGTTTTGTTTTAACAAATCATCATAATATTTTTCTGATGATATCTTAGAAGGGTCATGATAAGTTTCTCCATCTATCTCTATGGCTATTTTTGTTCCATTAGATTCTAGTGCAAAATCTATATTTCTATGTTTCCCGTATATATCTACAAAGGGGTATTGTATCCCTAGATAATTAGACTTTTCTGGTCCGAAAGTTTCACAAAAGATTTCTAAAAATAAATCTTCAGCATAGCTTCCTAAATGAATCTTTTCATTTTTATCAACCATTTTATTCACTTCCTGCAATTTTATCCACAATATATCAATATTGTAAACACCTATAAATATCTTATCACTTTTTGTTGGCGAATTATGTCGAAAAAAATAAAAGCATTAAATTAATAACACTTTTATTTTTATCTATGATTTATATTTTAAAACACCAATGGCAAGACCTATTATTCTTGCTTCTTCACTTGTTATTTGAATAGGTTCGTAGTTTTCATTTTCTGAAATAAGAAGTATGGTATCGCCCATTCTTGTAAATCTTTTAAGCGTAGCATTTCCTTCTATATCTACTGCTACTATGCTTCTATTAGCAGCTGTCTCTTGTTTTTCAATAATTATAAGATCTCCATCATCTATTAAAGCACCTTTCATGCTGTCTCCTCTGACCTTTAGAATAAATACATCTTCCATGCCAGAAAACCATTCTTTTGGTAGGAAAAACTCTCCCCCTCGCTCTGAATTAATCATTATAGGAATACCTGCTGCTATATTACTGTATATATTCAGTTTTCTTAAATCATCCTCTTGGAATAGATTTTCATTTCCATCTATATTTAATGCTATATTTTTTATGTCTTCTCCATCTCTTGTTATGTATTTTGAATCCTTATGTCTTAGGTCTATATATTCATATTCCTCCATTGAACTTGGAAGCATTGAATTATCAAAGCATGGGATATCTTCTATTTCATTAAATTCTTTATCTATTACCTTGAACTCATTTCCATCTGTAGCTATGCCATAATGACAATTTTTAGACACATTCATATAGCTTTTTAACTGACCCAACGCGGCCTCAGTTCCCATACCCTCTCTTTTTACTTCTATGAAAATATAAGGTATTTTTATTTTATTGCTATAAATCTTTACTACTACGTCCACGCTTCCTTGCTTTGAAAAATTATTCACCTTATATTCCACATCTATTAGGTCCTTTGGAAATTTATATGTCTCTATTAATTCACTTATTATCCACTGTCTGATTTTTTCTTCATTGGAATATAAATCAATAATGTCATCTTTAAGAAAATAATTACTAATATCTATTTCGTGGAATTTTTTTATTTTACTTTTTCTATTTATTTTTAGGAATTTATAGTCTATATCTTTTATAAATTTAGATGGCTCTCTATTTGAAGTTAAATATACTATTTCATTGGCTCTTGTCATTCCTACATATAATAACTTTCTTTCCATAGATTCTTGCATGGATTTATCTTCTGAATTTTGATAAGAATAATATGGCATTGTATTAGAATTTAATCCTATTATAAAAACCACTGGAAATTCTAGTCCTTTCACAGAATGCATAGTAAGAAGTTTTACTTCATTTTTTTCAAATTCCATAGCTTGTTTATTATCTAAAAGTCTGCAAGGAATATTCATTAGTTCTAAAACTTTATCAACTTCTACTAATTGATTTCTATTCCTAGCTATTATTACTATATCTCTATAATCATAGGAAGGTATTAATTTATTTTTTATTTCATTAATTATATAGCTTATTTCTTTTTTACTATCCCTAAAGCACCTATAGGTTGGGTAAACTCCTTGTTTATCTATAAGTGAAGGCTTAACAAAATTATCATCCTCTGTTATATTAGGATCTTTATCTATTAGACTATAAGCAGCTTCTGCTATTTGAGTTGTGGTTCTATAGTTTTTAGCCAATGAATTGCTTTTGCCTGTCATGTCTAGACCAATGCTAGTAAAACTTCTTCCTTTAACTAGCCAGGAATGTGGGTATATACTTTGGGCAGTATCTGCTACAAATAAAATAGACGAATATTTTTTATTATTGTACAAAGTTTTAATAAACTCTAATTGGATTTTAGTTAAATCTTGACTCTCATCTATTATAATATGTGTATATTTATTTATAATTTTCTTTTTAGCTTGAGTTAGAGCTAAAACAGACATATCTTTAAAATCAATTAAATTTTCTTCCCCTAGTTTTTTATTATATAACTTCATTAAATCAAATATAGCATTTCTTACTTCTGAATTCTTTAACAATCTTTGTGGACCATCATTTGAACCGTTGCTCATTCTCCCTAGCCTATCCGTGTTTTGGTATTCTTCAAGTTCTGTATAACCACAGGATTTAATCCACTCTAATTCGTCTTTTAAAAATACAATATTTCCATAATCTATTATCTTAACTTTGGGATATAATTTATTTATTTCAGCCACACAATTTGATAATACAGCATATAATTTATTTCTATCTGTACAAATATCGACTTTAGATTTATTCTGCCTATTATATTCTATAAAATATTTATAGATAAGACTATCTATTGTTACTATATCTATTTTACTTTTATCTGTTTCAAACAAACTTAGATATGCATATTTATTTTCTTCATCCACTTTTTCATAAATAAATTTAATATAATTTTTAAGTGTTTTATTGAAGGTAACCATTAGAACTCTATCATCTTTTTCAAAACAATAATTACTCATTAAAAAAGGTATTCTATTTACTGCTACAGTTGTCTTACCTGAACCTGCTACCCCTTTTAATAAATAGTGTCCTGCTGGTTTGCTTTGTATTATTTTCTTTTGTTCTACATTTAATTGCATATACTCACCTCAAAATAGCCATTATGTATAATTATATCATATATTGTTAAATTTATACTACATATTGGTATTTTGCAATCTTATTATTTTCATTTCAAATTATATTCATCTTTTATGTTATTTATTTCATCATCCATTTCTTTCCCTTTTGCATTATACTCGTCTATATTCTTTTGAGTCTCATCTAAATAAGATTTATCTCCAAAATTCAAATAGGAAATTTCATTTGTCATAAGATCATCTAATGCTTTGTATTTCTGCATTAATAAATTTTTGAAATTCATAGCGCTTTCAGGACATTCTACCATGTCTAAATTAGCCACACTTTCATTTATATAAGATTGGTAAGCTAATAACCTATCTCTGCATTGGCCTTCAGTTATAGTTCCATCTTTAAGACTTTCCTTGTCTGCATTTATTTTATCTATTTGCTTATTAATGTCAGTTTCATAAGTATCTACTGTATTAACATAATTTACTATATTTTGTTGCTCATCATTCATTGTAGAACCTGAACTATATGAGATTCCACTATTACTAATTTCTAAACCATTGTTAGACGTAGTGAACCTCATAAATATACCGATAAGGGAACTAATAATAAAAATGAAAATTACTATTCTAATGATTAATTTAAATGGAGAGGTCATTATATTTACTATTTTTTCTTTGAATTCTCTTTTTTCTCTAGTCTCTACATTTTCTAAATTATTTCGTTTTACAAGATCGTTATATTTTTCTTTATCATTATTTTTAATCTCAGTTAGTGATTCTCTCATTTGCCTTTTGAATTCTCTTTGTTGTTTATTCATTCTCTCATTCACTTCTTTCTAAATTTTTTGCACTATAATAATATTTTATCACTTTATTGTGTAAAAATTTGTCGAAATCTAAGTATCTTTATTTTCTCATTATATAATAATCAACATAAAAAAATGTCCACTAAGGACAATTTTTTATCTTTCTATAATTTGTATCTTAAAACAATTCTACCTGTTCTACTTCCTCACTTATACTGAACCTAGAAGCTACTAATACTTCCTCAGATTCTTGGCCTTTTAAATGATCACCTTTTAAAAATTGCATGCCACCTTTTAGTTTTGAGGATATTAAATTTAAAACATATATATTGTCAAATCTATTATATATACTGTCTCCACCTAATCCAGATAAACATATTAATTGAGTATTGCTTTTTTTAGCTATCTCCATTAATGGCTTTAATAAATGTTCAGAACTTGTTTGAGCAAAAGGATTATCCATTACTAAAACTTTACTACTTTCCTTTTCTGCAAATATATCAGTGTCCTCCCTTCCCATATAGGATAATAGACTTGATAAAATAACAAAAGCTGAAAGAAATCCTTCTCCACCTGAATTTTTTGCCACATCATTCCAACTTATAGCATATTCCTTTTCCTCTTCAATTTTATAAAGCTTAACATCTATACTAGCTATTGATACTACCTCATTATAAAGATTCTTTGTGGTTATTTCGTTAGAAATCATATCTTCAGCATTTTCATTTTTATCTAGTTTTTCTAATGCATTTATTGTAACCCTGTCTAATAAATCATTAAGCTTTATCCTATATAATGTTTTATTATCTTCCCATACTGGTAACAATATTCTTAACATTTTAATTGAGCGTCCTCTTATATTTACCGAGGAATTTTTATCTATTTTACCAATATTTTCATGTACTTCGGAAATATAATCAAATAAGATTTCTAATACAGATTCTTTTTCCTTATTTATAAGTTCAATATCTGCATTTAATTTTCCCATTAGACTACTATATGAGCTTATGGTTATATTTAAATTATCAAGTAAATATTCTGGATCTTCTGATAATTCACCCAATTTATCAAGAGGCTTTTTAAAGAAATCATCTTTATAAAATAGTTCTTTTCTTGAAACTATTTCTATTTCTTTATCAAGCTTTATTTTTCTGTCCTGCCTATCATTTAGAGAAGTTTTATAATCTCTTACCATCTCCCCCCTATATTTATCTAAATTTGCACAATTTACTTTAATATCTATTTTCTTAATAA
>JBGUER010000159.1:0-6908 GCA_041821285.1 Clostridiaceae bacterium | reverse complement strand
GCACTCTAATGAATGCTGGTTATATTAGAACCTACAATTTAATTATTTTCCTTGTCTACTTGACAAGGGATGTATCAGAAAACAGCTCTTTTATTTATATTATAATATTTACTTTTTATCGAACAAACACCAAAAAAACCAGTATACTCTTATTGAAAGGAGTGATAGAAATTGAAATTAAAGATTTAATTTTAAAGGTTCAAGATAATAAAAGAGCCTTCGATGAAATAATGGAAATCTATTCGCCTTCTATATATAAGCTTTCCATTAGGCTATGCAAAAATAAATTTGATGCTGATGATTTATTTCAGATTACTTGGCTTAAAATATTCAAAAATCTTGAAAAATATAATTGCAACAATAGCTTTGAAAATTGGATATATACCATATGTCTAAATAATTATCGGGATAAATATACTAAAGAAAAAAAACTAATAGGAAAGGTTAAAACTTTATTTTCCTCAACTCAAGAGAAAGATGAAGAGTTAAATAAAATTAATGATCCATCTAAGTGTGTAGATAATCTGATAATATCTAAAATAGATTCAAGTAAAATTCGCCAATATGTTAATGAATTACCTGACATATACCGAGTTCCAATAATTTTATATTACTTCAAAGACCTTTCTTATAAAGATATATCAAAAATTTTAACTGTCCCTGTGGGAACAATAAAATCTAGATTAAATATGGCCAAAACAAAACTAAAAAAGATGATGGAGGATGATGATGGATAATAATGATTTTGAGAAAATATTAAAAAGCTCTATTACAGAAGATGAATTTCCAGACTTCTCTTTAATTTTAAATACAAGAAAGAAAATCTACATTACTAAAGAAAGAAAAACTGAAAAAATAGCGATTTTATTTGTTATTGTTTTATGTTCTATTTTATTTATCTTGGAGTTTATTATTAGTTTATTTATGTTTAAAATTAATCCACTAATAGGAATTATAACCTATTTAACTCTAGTATCATTTCAAACTTTATTGGCTTTCATATGTTATTACTATAAAAATTCAATAATAAATTATTTAGAAAATTAGGAGGGTATAAATTTTATGAATATATTAATCATTTTTACATTTTTAATACTTATTATTTTGTTAATTGTAGCTATAGGTGTTTTTGTGTATAAAGACGCCGTTTTGCATAATATGGACCCGGTTATTTGGACTTTAATTGCAGTGCTCGTTCCAAATCTAGTTGGCTTCATCATTTATTTAGTTGTTCGTTCGAGTAAAAAGGATACTCTCAAATGTCCTAGTTGCAATAATCCTGTAAAAAGTGACTATGTAAAATGTCCTGTTTGCGGATCAAATCTAAAAGCAACTTGTCCTATTTGTGGTAAAGCCGTAAATTCCGATTGGAAAAATTGTCCATATTGTTCTGCTGAACTTTCAAACAACAAGGGAGAAAATGAATCTTTTGCTTATAACGACACTAATATTTCTGATAACTATGATAAAAAATCCAATAAAAGTTTAAAACTAATAATCGGAGTTATTATTGCTATAGTCTTACTACTTTCCGTAACCATTATAATTTCATTTACTGCTTTCAATTATAATAATGATTCTAATGTATCTATTATGTCATCTTCTACTGACATACCTATGAAAATAAATGAATTTATAGGCAATGGTTCAAAAGAAATTTTAAAAAGTAAATATTCTTATTGGAATGGTTCAAAAGAAAAAAATATATCTCTTTCTAAAGGAGATACTTTAGAAATTAGTTATTCCTCTAAGGTTAAAAATGGTAATCTAGAGATAAATATTTATGATGACAATAAAAATCTTATTACATCTTTACCTACAAATGAAGAAGATAAATATTGTTATGTAGCTGAAAAAGATGAGAAAATTCAGATTTCAATAATAGGTGATAAGACTAAAGGTGAATATTCAATTGAAGCTTCAATAGTTGAATAAATCTAAAATGACAGGCATTTATGGCCTGTCATTTTTTTAGTTACTTACTCTCTTTTGTTTTATAACTACTAGAGTAACTGCCAGTGTAGCTAAAGCAAATCCTAACACTATAACCATATTAGTAAATATAAAAGTTAGATCTCCTTTTTTAAAATTAGATGTACTAGCTATAAAATTGTTCGTTTTTACATACCAATAAGTTGGAGTAAAACTAGCTAATGTAAGAACTGATTCACCAAGAAATTCCTGAGAAACAAACACTCCACTTATAAAACTACTTCCTAAAGAAACCACATTTGCAGCTGCTGATATTGCACCTCTACTCTTTAATAAATTTCCAATTAAATAAGCTACACTTAAAGCTGCTAAAGTAAATATAAATGAGTTTAGTAAAAGAAGTACCCCGTTTACCGTAACCATATATTTTCTATACATTATAAAACTTGCGAATATTAATATAAACCAAGTCACCGCTGCAAAGCTTACATTTCCTAGTATCATTTGAATGTTTATACTTTTTAGTTTTACTGGAGAACAATTATTTCGTTTTTTTAAGTCTGTATTGTTAAACACAATCATAACTGAACAAACACCTAAAATCAGTATAGCGAATACTGAATAAGCTAAATAGTTAAAATAATAATTAATTTTGTCATTTTCTGGGCCTTCATTTCCTGTGCTATTTATCTTAACTTCTGTTTCTTTAGATAAATCATTATCAATATAATCAATAAGTTGTGCTTCTGAAATATTTTCAATACTATCTGTATATACTTTTGCAGTATTCAAATATTTATTTATAATATTGTCCATATATATATTAGAGGTTGAATTAGGCAATGATGTTTTTTCAAATTTTACATCTTTCCCATTCATAAAATCCTGTGTGAATCCCTTTGGAACCTTTATTATATATTCTACTTCTCTGAAAAACAAGGCATCCTGAAGCTGTTGCGCGTTATCTTCTATATCGATTATATTAGCATTTTTATCTAAATAATCCTTTAAACCATCTACAAGCTTTGAATTTTCATCATAATTTATAAAAGCTATATTAGTTTTAGTTTCTGTAAAATCTGTATTTACAGGATTAGTATAAACTCTAGTAAGAATTATTGCAAAGAATAAAAATATTCCAATGTAAATCACTATTTGAGATAAATTCTTATATATTATTTTAATAAAAGCTTTATAAACTTGCATATTTCTGCCTCCTTAAAACCATGTAGGTGATACCACTAAAAACAATTATAAACCCACAAAGAAATAATAAATTTATAAAATATTGATGGTGGTTACTATAATAATATAGCGAATAAAATGAATCTGTTATTAAATTAGCAGGATTAAGATATCTTAAAATTGGAATCTTAGTATTTACAATATATTTCATTTTGTCATACATCATACCCGATAAAAATGACATAGTCATAGTTGTTCCAATTATAATTCCTGTTTTAATACCCTCACCAGCTTTTATTATTGAGGCAATACAAGTTCCAAAAGTTACTCCTGTTATTGTACTAACTAAACATGTTAAAGCTATATACCCTATTTGACTTCCAAAACTTATTTTAAGCGCAAATATTAAATAAGCCATTAGCACAAATATTTCTGCTAGTTGAACAGTGGTTGCTGAAAGAATAGCTACAATGAATACCTTTAATTTATGAGTTGGTGCCACATTAACCCTTGCACCCTGAGGTGACAAATTAGCTTGTATAGCAACTACTTCATTTAGCCCTAAAAATCCTCCATAAAGACAAGTCATTGCAATTAAACTATAAAAATAATTCACAGTAGTATCCGGCTCCGCCGTGCTAGGAGCAACTTCTTCAAGATAATCTTCTCTAACCGATATGCTTTCTATAAGACCATTTTCAATTGCAGTAGGTTCCTTACTAATAACAGTTACTATAGTAGATGACGTTTGCTGAAAATCATCTAAAAAACCCTTTAGAATTGATTGGTCTATACCCGATTCTTTAACAATAAGATTTAATCCATTATCAAAATAAATATATCCTGAAATTTTATTATCTTCTAATAATGTATCTGCATCTTCCTTTGAAGTATATTTTACTGCAAACAAATTATCCTTATCATCATCTTTCTTTGAAGTTGAAACAGCATCTAATGCTTTAATAAAATTCTCATTTTCACTATATTCTTCATTTTTAACAATTCCTATATTGATTTCATTAAAGTTCTCTGAACTATATAAATTTGCAAACGCCATATTAAATAAAGTAGCTAAAACTATTGGAAATAAAAAAGTCCAAAACATCATCTGTTTATTTCCTAATATACATTTTATTCTATATATATAATTATGAAAAAACATTATACCCTCCCCCTAATCTCTAAGCTCTTTGCCTGTTATTTCTAAAAATACATCATTTAACGTTGGTGGCTCAGAATATATTTTACCAATAGCTATATCTTTTGACTTCAAATAGTCTAATATTACTACTAGGTTGTTTTTACCCCTATTTGATTTAACTATTAATAAATTTTCACTAAATTCAGCAGATATTATATTAGGTAAATTTTTAATATACTCTAAAATGCTATTATCAGATTTATATAGCTCAATAGTTATTTTCTCTCCAGATTTTATCATAGACTTCAATTCTTCATTTGTTCCAGATGCTATGGTTTTTCCTTTGTCCATTATATTTATCCTGGTACATATCATCTCAACCTCCTCCATGTAATGAGAAGTATATACAATTGTAGCTCCTTCCTGATTAAGCTTAACTATTCCTTCTAATATATTATTTCTACTTTGTGGGTCAACTGCCACAGTTGGCTCATCTAAAATAATAAGTTTGGGCTTATGCGCTATTCCGCATGCAATATTTAACCTACGAAGTAAACCTCCACTTAATTTCTTAGGATAAAACTTTTTAAAATCATTAAGCCCTACAAAATCTATGGCTTCATTTACAAGTTCTCTTCTCCTTATTTTGTCATTAATATAAAGCCCACAGAAATAATCTATATTTTCAAAAACTGTAAGTTCCTCAAATACTGCTACATTTTGCATTATTATTCCTATATTTCTTTTTATGTCATAAGCATCAGGAGTCATAGGTTTACCATAAATTTCTATATCACCTTTGTCATATTTAAGAAGGGATAAAATACAATTTATTGCGGTAGTTTTTCCAGAACCATTTGGCCCTAAAAGCCCTAAAATTTCTCCTTCATTTACTTCTAAATTAAAATGATCTAGCGCCATTAATTTGCCATATCTTTTAACTAAATTATTTACTTTTATCACCATTTATTTACCTCCAAATATTAATTTCTTTTTATACTACTATATTACTTGATTATATTATTATTATTAAGTGATTAATCTCCTAGCTTAATATGACAAATGTAATATTAATTCTTGAGAATAAGTGAATTATATGATAAAGTTTATTTAGAAAGGTTTGGTAAATATTATGAATAAATTAATCGATAAACTAATCATTTTTATATTTTGTGTTGCTATATATATACCTAATGTTACTCATAAATATATGATTGTTCCAATCTTGATAGTTGTTTTTTTTAGCTCTATGTTAAGTTATCTAGATCGTGATATTATATCCTTTTATGTATTTTTAGTGTATTTATTATTTTGCTTATTGAACCCTGTTTTTTTATATTTTATTCCTCTTATAAGTTATGATATTTTATTGTGTAAATATCAATGGGGATTGTTTTTAACAATCATTCCGTTAATTAATAATACTACCCTATTTTCTTACTCAATTTCTTTAATTATAATTTTTCTGCTAGTTACATATTTAATAAAAAAAAGAACTACTGCATATGAAACTCTGAAAATAGATTATTATAATTTGGAGGATGATTCTAAAGAAATCTCCATGCAACTTGAAATAACCAACAAAATTCTTATAGAAAAACAAGATTATGAAATAAAGCTAGCTCGTTTAAACGAACGAAATAGAATAGCAAGAGATATTCACGACAATGTAGGACATATGCTGTCTAGGTCTATATTACAAATTGGAGCCCTTCTTGCCACAAATAAAGATGAACCTACAAAAGAAAATTTAAAACTAATAAAAAATACACTTTCAGAAGCTATGGATAGCATACGTAATAGCGTACACGATTTACATGAAGAGTCCATCGACCTTGAAAGTGAAATCAAAACTTTAATTAAAAATTTTAGTTTTTGTTCTGTTGAACTTAACTATGATATTGAATTTTCATTAGAAAAAGATTTAAAATATTGTTTTTTATCAATTACAAAAGAAGCCTTATCTAATATAATAAAACATTCTAATGCCACAAAAGCTTCTATATTAATAAGGGAACATCCAGGATTTTATCAATTTATCATAGAAGACAACGGTAGTTACGCAAGTTACTATACTAAAAATGGCATAGGTCTTAAAAATATTAATGACAGAGTAACTTCCTTTAATGGATATGTTAATATAAATTGTGATAAAGGATTTAAGCTATTTATTTCAATACCAAAACTCTAAATATTTTGAAAGGATTAGGTAAATAATATGAATGTAGTAATTGTAGATGATGATAAATTAGTATGTTTATCTCTAAAAACCATACTTGAAGCAGATGAAAATATAAAAGTTATGGGAATTGGTGAAAATGGAGTTCAAGCTATAGATTTATATCATCGTTTGAAACCTGATATTCTTTTAATGGATATACGTATGTCCACTATGACTGGACTTGTTGCCGCTGAAGCCATATTAAAAGAATACCAAACAGCAAAAATACTATTTTTAACTACTTTTTCCGATAATGAATATATAATAAAAGCTCTAAAGATTGGAGCTAAAGGCTATATTATAAAACAAAATTTTGAAAGCATTGTTCCCTCTTTAAAAGCTGTGTATGCTGGTCAAACTGTGTTTGGTGAAGATATTATAACTAAAATTCCATCTCTTATAAATAATAATAAATCAGATTTCTCATCC
>JBGUER010000158.1:0-7088 GCA_041821285.1 Clostridiaceae bacterium | reverse complement strand
ACAAAATAGAAGAAGCTCAAATTATAATTATAAATACTTGTGGATTCATAGAAATATCAAAACAAGAATCTATTAATACAATTTTAGAAATGGCTAAATACAAAGATAAAGAATGTAAGCTTTTAATAGCAACAGGTTGTCTTACACAACGGTATAAAGGTGATATTAAAGAATTGATTCCAGAGATAGATATTATATTTGGAGTTAATGATTATGAAAAAATGGGGGATGCTATAAATAACTATTTTGCTAAAAATGAACCTTCTTTATATTATAGCGAAAGTGATTCCTCTGTTTATGAAGGAAAAAGATTTCTTACTACTAAAAATGGAACTGCCTATTTAAAAATTGCCGAAGGATGTAACAACAACTGCACCTATTGCAGCATACCAAGTATCAGAGGAAAATATAGGAGCAGAACAATGGAACACATTTTATCCGAAGCAAAATATCTTGCAAAAGAAAACATTAAAGAAATAATATTAATAGCGCAAGATACTACAAGATATGGTGTAGATTTATACAATAAAAAAATGCTACCTGAACTATTAAAAGAATTATCAAAAATAGATGGAATAGAGTGGATAAGACTACTTTATTGTTATCCTGAAGAAATAACCCCTAGTCTTATTGAAGAAATAGCCATAAATAAAAAAGTATGCAAATATATTGATATACCAATTCAACATATTTCAAATAATATATTAAAAAAAATGGCTAGAAAAGGTACTAAAGAAGACATAATAAATGTTATATCTAAATTAAAAAGTCGTATTCCTAATATTTCTATTAGAACTTCTCTTATTGTCGGTTTTCCAGGAGAAGAAGATACTGATTTTGAAGAACTTGTAGATTTCATTAAAGAAGTTAATTTTTCTAAATTAGGCGTTTTTAAATATTCAAAAGAAGAGGGTACTAAAGCATTTAATATGACTAACCAGATTGATGAATCTATAAAAGAAAAAAGACAAAATGAACTAATGACTATTCAGCAAAAGATATCTAAAGGAAACAATAAAAATAAAATAGGTGAAATTTATAAAGTTATAATATACGATTATGATGGAACGTACTACCTTGGAAGAAGCTTCGAAATGTCACCAGATATTGACGGAATAATATATATAAAAAGTGAAAAAACATTAGCTGAGGGTGAATTCCATAATGTTTTAATAGAGAAGGCTCTAAATTATGATTTAATAGGAGTGATAAAAGATGAATCTTGCGAATAAATTAACACTATTTAGAATAATATTAGTACCATTTTTTCTTATTTTTACTTATATAAATACTTCAACTAGTATTTATATAGCTACTGCAATTTTTATACTGGCATCTTTAACAGATAAGCTAGACGGATACATAGCAAGATCTAGAAATCAAATTACTGATTTTGGAAAATTCATGGATCCTCTTGCAGATAAACTTTTAGTTTTATCTGCACTTATTACTTTGGTTGATTTTCATATAATACCTGCTTGGATAGCAGTTATTATAATAGGTCGTGAATTAGCAGTTACTGGACTTCGTGCTATAGCTGCAAATAGTAAAAATGTTATTGCAGCTAGCAACTGGGGAAAAGCTAAAACTGTAACTCAAATGGTAGCTATTATAATAGCCTTCATAAATATTAATTTAAATAATAGCATAATAAACCTATTATTTATTGTTATGATTATTTTAGCAGTTATAGTTACTATAATATCTGGTGTTGATTATTTTTATAAAAATAAATCGTTAATAAATACTGCTAAATAAAAAAACAAACATAAATCTAGTTTTATTTTTATGTTTTATGTCAATAATTACACCTATGGCACAAAAGTAAATTAAATTAAATACTTTTGTGTCATAATCATAGTTATTAAAAATTGACTTTTATATTTTATAAGTTTATAATTATATGAACAAGTGTTCTTAATGAAATATAAACTAACAAATTCTAATATGCAAGGAGTGATATATTAAATGGATAATGATAAATTAAAAGCTATAGAAAATGCTATGGGACAAATAGAAAAACAATTTGGTAAAGGTTCTGTAATGAAATTAGGTGAGCACAGTATATTAAGTGTTGACTCTATTCCTACAGGTTGCTTAGGTTTAGATATAGCTTTAGGAATAGGGGGAATACCAAGAGGTAGAATAGTAGAAGTTTTCGGACCAGAATCCTCTGGTAAAACTACTGTGGCTCTTCATATCGCAGCAGAAGCACAAAAGGCAGGAGGAGCAGCAGCTTTTATAGATGCAGAACATGCACTTGATCCAACTTATGCAAAAGCTATCGGTGTAGACATAGATAATTTAATAGTATCACAGCCAGATACGGGCGAGCAGGCACTTGAAATAGTAGAAGCGCTAGTTAGGTCCGGCGCTATAGATATCATCGTAGTGGACTCTGTAGCAGCTTTAGTACCAAGAGCGGAAATAGAAGGAGAAATGGGAGATTCCCATGTTGGACTTCAAGCAAGGTTAATGTCTCAAGCCCTAAGAAAATTAGCCGGAATTATAAGCAAATCCAATTGTACAGTTGTTTTCATTAATCAACTAAGAGAAAAAGTTGGAATAATGTTTGGAAACCCTGAGGTAACACCTGGTGGAAGAGCACTTAAATTTTATGCTTCTACTAGATTAGATGTACGAAGAATAGATTCTATTAAACAAGGTGATGAATTTTTAGGAAATAGGACCAGAATAAAAGTAGTTAAAAACAAAGTAGCTCCTCCATTTAAAACTGCTGAATTTGATATTATGTATGGAGAAGGAATATCAAAAGTTGGTTCTATCCTAGATGTGGGAGTAAAAGAAAATTTAATTCAAAAAAGTGGTTCTTGGTTTTCTTATAATAATAACCGTTTAGGTCAAGGAAGAGAAAATTCCAAACAAACTCTTAAAGATAATCAAGAATTGAGAAATGAAATAGAACAGCTAATCAGAGATACATGTTTGCCAAAAAAAGAAGAAGATAAAAAAGAAGATAAAAAAGAAGTAAAAGGAGAAATAAAAAAAGAAGAGACAAAACAAAAATCACACAAAAAATAGTTTTAATTTAATTAAAACTATTCGAAAATCAAATTTCTTGACATTATATAAAATATATTATATTATATATACAAATACTGGTTTAACATATTCATATTACCTTTTGAATAAAATATCACTTTCTGTGCTTGTGTGTCTATAAAATTATTTTAAGCAAGGAGGTGTTAATTTGAACAATGTAAATCTCAAACAATTGGTTTATATAGCAATATTTATTATTGTAATGATAGCCATTGTAATAATTGCATATTATTTTACTAAAAAGAAAATAGCTGAATCTAAAATTGGCAATGCTGATGAAGAAGCAAAAAAAATTCTAGAAAATGCAGCAAAAGAAGCTGTAACAAAGAAAAAAGAGGCTATTTTAGAAGCAAAAGAAGAAAATCATAAACTTAGAACAGATTCTGAAAGGGAAATTCGAGATAGAAGAAATGAAGTTCAACGAATGGAGAGAAGATTAATCCAAAGAGAAGAATCTTTAGATAAAAAAAGCGATACCCTGGAAAAGAAAGAAGAAGTTTTAAGTAAAAAACAGCAAAGTGTACAGGAGTTTGAAGCTACTGTTCAAGATTTATATGAAAAACAAAAATATGAATTAGAAAGAATTTCTGGCTTAACATCAGACCAAGCAAGAACTATTTTGCTTGATGATATTAAAAAAGAAGTTTCTCATGATGCTGCTATTATGATAAAAGAAATAGAAAATAAAGCTAAAGAAGAGGCTGATAAAAGAGCAAGAGAAGTTATAACTTGCGCTATACAAAGATGTGCTGCAGACCACGTTTCAGAAACTACTGTTTATGTAGTAAATCTTCCAAACGATGAAATGAAAGGAAGAATAATTGGAAGAGAAGGACGTAACATAAGAACTCTTGAAACATTAACAGGTATTGATTTAATAATTGATGATACACCAGAAGCTGTAATATTATCTGGATTTGACCCAATAAGAAGAGAAATAGCAAGGATAGCTTTAGAAAAACTAATAGTTGATGGTAGAATTCACCCAGCTAGAATAGAAGAAATGGTTGATAAAGCTACAAAAGAAGTTGAAAACGATATCCGTGAAGAAGGGGAACAAGCCACTTTTGAAACTGGGGTACACGGTCTTCACTCTGAACTTATAAGATTATTAGGACGATTGAAATATCGTACTAGTTATGGTCAAAATGTATTAAGACATTCAATAGAAGTATCACATTTAGCAGGCCTTATGGCTTCAGAACTTGGATTAGATCCAACTATAGCAAAAAGAGCTGGTTTACTTCACGATATCGGAAAAGCTATCGATCATGAAGTAGAAGGACCTCATGCTTTAATTGGTTCAGAAACTGCTAAAAAGAGCCATGAATCTCAAATAATAATCAATGCAATAGCATCCCATCATGGAGATGTAGAAGCACAATCCATAGAAGCTGTTTTAGTTCAGGCCGCTGATGCAATATCTGCAGCAAGACCTGGAGCAAGACGTGAAACTTTAGAAGCTTATATTAAAAGATTAGAAAAACTTGAAGAAATCTCGAATTCATATGAAGGCGTTGAAAAGTCATATGCTATTCAAGCAGGTAGAGAAATAAGAATTTTAGTTAAACCAGAAGAAATTGATGACGCAGGAGCCCTTGAGTTAGCAAGAAATATAGCTAAAAACATAGAAAATGAATTAGAATATCCTGGTCAAATTAAAATAAATGTTATACGAGAAACTAGATCAATAGAATACGCACGATAATACAATCCTCTTAATTGTAAATATTATTATTTACAAAATTAAGAGGATTTTCCATGTCTATGTAGAATAAGTATATGTATTGATAATATTATATATACTAGGAGGTTACAAGAATGGAAGTATTAAAAGTATCAGCAAAATCTAGTCCCAATTCAGTAGCAGGAGCATTAGCAGGCGTATTAAGAGAAAGAGGAGCAGCGGAAATGCAAGCTATAGGAGCAGGTGCTTTAAATCAAGCTATAAAGGCTGTAGCTATTGCAAGAGGTTTTGTAGCACCAAGTGGAATGGATTTAATATGTATTCCCGCTTTTACAGATATTATTATAGAAGGCGAAGAAAGAACCGCTATGAAATTAATCGTTCAACCTAGATAATAAATAAAATAAGGACTTGCTTTTGCAAGTTCTTATTTTATTTTATTCTTTTTGTATTTACATTACGTCATATAAATGTTATTATATATCAAAATACTAATTTTCTTTATTTTTGGAGGTATAATATGAATTATTCAAAAAAACTACTTGCAATAACACCTTCTTTAACTCTTCAAATTTCTGCTCAAGCAAAAAAGATGAAAGAAGAAGGGAAAAAAGTTATAAGTTTTGGGGCAGGTGAACCTGATTTCAATACTCCCTTAAATATTCAAAAAGCTGCAATTAAAGCCATGGAAGATGGATATACAAAATATACACCTGCATCTGGAATTCTTCCACTTAAAAAAGCCATAGTTAAAAAATTAAAAAATGATAATAATCTTGATTATACTACAACGCAAATCATTATTTCAAATGGTGCTAAACAATGCGTTGCTAATACTTTAATGGCAATTTTAAATGAAGGAGACGAAGTTATTATACCAGCTCCTTATTGGGTAACCTACCCTGAACTTGTTAAAATAGCAGATGGTGTCCCAATTTTTATAGAAACAAAAGAATCTAACGAATTTAAAATAACAAAAGAGTCTTTAGAAAAAGCTATAACTTCAAAAACAAAAGCAATAATTTTAAATAGTCCTAATAATCCTACAGGTTCTTTATATTCTAAAGAAGAATTGCAATTCATAGCTGATATTGCAAAACAATATGATTTCATTATTATATCCGATGAAATATATGAAAAATTAATATATGGTGACGAAAAACACATAAGCATCGCATCACTTTCAGAAGATGCTTATAACAGAACTATTGTAATAAACGGAGTTTCTAAATCTTATGCAATGACTGGATGGAGAGTAGGTTATTGTGCAGGCCCTGAAGCAGTAATAAAGCTTATGAATAGTTTGCAAAGTCATGCAACATCAAACGCTAACTCTATCGCTCAATACGCATCTATCGAAGCTTTAGAAGGGGATCAAAGCACCGTCTATATGATGAAAGATGAATTTAAAAAAAGAAGAAATTTTATGTTTAACAGAATAAATCAAACACAAAATATATCTTGCATTTCTCCAAAAGGAGCTTTTTATATTCTTGTAAATATTTCCGAATTACTAGGCAAGTCTTATAACGGATTAGCAATAAAAGATTCCGTGGATTTTTCTAATATTCTTTTAGAAAATGGTAATGTAGCTGTTGTTCCAGGAGATGCTTTTGGCATAGCCGGTTATATTAGAATGTCTTATGCTACATCTATGGAAAATATAAAAAATGGGCTAGATAATATGGAAGATTTTATAAAACATATTATTTAGTATTTAAAAATATGCTCTAATATGCTATATTATTATTAGAGTTATTTTTATAAAACAATAATATATATTAACGAGGTGTACTATGAGCAAATTTTCTATATTAAATATGCCTGTAAAAGGCAAAGTTTCTCCTTTATCTGAATTAAATGATTACCTTTTTAAAGGTAAATTAATGGGCGAAGGTGCAGTAATAACTCCTACAGATAATTACCTATATTCGCCTGTAGATGGTGAAGTTATTTTAGTATATAAAACTAAACATGCTATTGGAATTAAATCTAATGATGGATTAAAAATTCTTATACATTTTGGCTTAGATACTGCAAAATTAGAAGGCAAAGGAATTGCAAACTACGTTAAAGTTGGTGATAAAGTTAAGATTGGAGATAAAATTATGTTTTTTGACATAGATTATATCGAAAAATTTTCATCTATTGCTACTCCTATTGTTGTAACAAATCATGAAATGGTAAAAGATATTGATGTTAATTTCAATGCAAAGAATCTTTCTGATGAATTTTTAAAAATAACTTTATCATAAATAAAAGGAGGCTAGAGATATGGTTTCAAAAGATATTAAAATAAGTTCTTCTGCTGGTCTTCACGCAAGACCAGCAACACTGT
>JBGUER010000157.1:0-7093 GCA_041821285.1 Clostridiaceae bacterium | reverse complement strand
TTCACCTCAGTTTTTTCATCAATTAGTAATGGTTTACTGAATTTAAACTTTGAGTAGTTTTTTAAAATAAATTCATATATTTCATAATCTTTAAGTTCTTGACCAAAAACTACCCTACAAACTTCAATTTTACCATCCTCCATCTTTTCAAAAACACCTATCCAAAAAGAATCATCAAATAGAACTGTTAATTTAATCATTTTTTCCTCCTGTTATTCAGCTCAAATAGAGAACGGACAACCCCAGGAGGGCAGGTTACTGACGAACAAGCATCGCATTCGGACTACCAACCGAATCGTGTTTTTATCTCAAAGCTATTTAATTCAAAATTATTATACCATATTTATCCTTAATAATTAAGGATTATTTAGTTATCAGTGTTGCTTAAGGTAGCTGCTTAATTTTACTCATAGTAAATAACTCTTCATTAAAACTATTATTTTCTTTTAAAACAAATCCATCTTTTAGTACATCTCCAACAATGGTAATTCCAATTATCAATACATCAGCATTTTTGAAAATATTATTATTTGGAAATGGTTTTACATCGCAGGGAGCATAAATAACTTTATTTCCACCTTGTTTAAATACAAATACTTTTGCTATTCCAGCTTTAACAAATGTTATCTTGATATCATTTATATTAATATAATCTTCTACCACTTGTCTCTTAATTAAGTTTCTTACTTTTTCATAATAATCCAAATAAGATCCATATTTAGATTGTATACTATTTATGTCTTCCATTACATGCTTCATAGCTAATACAGTAATTGGATTGGTACATTCTCTATCTTCTGAAATATCAAACCAATTAAGACGCATATGTTCAAAAACTCTCATTCCTAGTGTATGATCTGGCTCCATATGGCTATATAATACTGTATCCACTTCTTTAATATTAGAATAATTTAACGCATATGAAATATCTTCTGGTGTATCAACTAGAAGTTTTATATCTTCTAAGTATATACTGCAGCCACATCTTGAATATGGTTTTCCTTTTAATCTAGCTTCTTTACAAACCCTGCACTGACATAGTGGTTTAGGCAATGCAACACAACCACCGCTACCTATAATGGTAAATTTCATAATTTTCAACCTCCTTTGTTAATTTTTTATTCTCTAATTTACTGCCTATTTATAACATATATCAATAAATATTTGCCCACTAAAAAAGAACCGATTAAAATCGATTCCTAAATTTAATTTTTGCACCTCTGGTACCCTTCCATAAAACGAAGTAAAAGAGATTTTATAGTTGCTATCTTTATAGATAACTCGCTAGATTATATCTTGATATTTCTGTCTTCCATAACTTACACGCATAATAACGACTATTTTTTCTATTTCATTTACAATATAAAAAGCAATATAATTATCAATAACAAGTTTTCTATATCCTTTTTCTTTAAGTGTATCATCATCCACAAAACTGCAGGATAACGGAAAATCCGCAAGCCTCATTATACTTGTTTCTATTTTGTACATGAGATTATTTGCAGAAACTATGCTGTATAGTTCACTAGCGATGTACCTATAAATCTCATCTAAGTCATCACTAGCTTTGGGTGTGAATCTTATTTTATATTTATCTTCTCCCATGTTTTTCACTTAACTTTTTAAATACATTTTCTCCATCTAAAAGATCTACCCCATTTTTAATCTGTTCTTCTGCTTCAGCTAACTTTTGATATAAATCTAGTTTAGCCATGGACTTTTCATAAGTTTCCATACTCATAACAACCAAATCGCCATAACCATTTTTAGTGATGAAGATTGGTTCTTTATTTTGATGACAAAGTTCTGAAATCTCTGTTGTATTTCTAAGATCCTTGATTGGACGTATCTGTGGCATAATATCATCTCCTCACTATATTATGTCTTAATTATAGCATTATTATGTTTTGTTTTCAATTTGTCTTTTCGATTTATTCCCAAATCCAGATTCTTCTGTTGCAATCTTCTTGCTGTGACCATGTTATTTTTTTGACCAGGGGTACTGAGAGCAACTGGAAGAAAACTCCTTGCTATTTATTAGAATCAGTATATATTTACATTATTTTGAGTATATAGAAGTAATTATACTTTTTTATAGAAATAGTATAATTGTTATAAGGAGGGATAATATAGAGAATTATGGGTAGTAAAAAAGTTGGGGGTATTACTAAATTTGAAAGGATGTTAGTATTATGAAAAAATCTAGAATGATGAAATCTTTACTTAGTATCGTATTGAGCGTATTATTATGTCAGTTTGTATTCATTAAACCTGTATATGCAAAAGAAAATAACGAAAACAATAAAAAAATTACTATAAAAATCGATTATAAGAATAAGGATATAAAAAAAGTATCAAAGGAATAAAAAAAATTGTATGATGAGTTAGGCATAACTAACATGATTGAAAAAGTAGACGAACAATATGCAACACAAGCTGGATACAATCTTATAGATCGTGAAATAACATTAGACAGTTCTGAAGACTCTGCTCAACCAGATGATTTTATAAATCTAAGGTATATCCCATACCCGGAGCCAGGTGGGTCAACAGTTTACCTTTCCGACTATGCTGGATACCATATGAGATATGTAGTGGTTAAGGATGGAATCCAAAAAAATATGGGCAATATATTAAGTAGTGATCTTAAAAATGATGTAGTAAGTACAATAATAGGTAAGACACTTAACTTTATTGCCAACTATGTACCATCACCTTATTCAAAATTATCTTCAATATTAAGTTTTAGTATAAGCACAGCGTTTCTAACTAACTATCGTACAACCATTTTAAACAATATTATGAATCATACCTTTACATACCACTATTACGAAATAAATGATGTACGACATAAAATGTCAAGTGCAGACTGGTATTGTTTGGGATATACAATGAATGACTATGTTATTAGTCAATTTACATTATCTGGACATGATGCTTATTATAATCCTGTAACTGATAATGGAGAAGCCAGAAAAACATACTGGTCACCTCACTATTTTGACGATGCCTATATGCAGGAGAGAATATATCTTGCATATACCGGAAGTGCTATGGAATACTGTGAAAGAACTCCACAGTATATAACCCATACCCTAAACTAGGACAAGGAGGTATGAAATGAAAAAAAAGAACTATTTACTTTCAATATTACTAGTTTTATCAATTGGTTATATAGTATATATGAAATATGAGATTAAAAACATTAATGAACATAATATGGATAATACGTTAAGTAATTTAAAGTTTTCACTTTCTCAAGAAGATGATATTGGTTATAAGAATTTCTTAAATTTGATAACTGAAAGTAATCATTCAAAATATACAAAAGATTATTACAGACAATTAAAGTCAAAGTGGTCCGGAAGTGGTCTTCAGGAAAATTATATATTATTAAAACAAAGTAATGGTGAGTATCTACTGATAAGGTACTTTAAGGGCGAGAAAGATTATAAAATTGAAGACGTAATTTGGGTACCAGAAAAGGATAAGGATCTATTTTATAAAAAATACTAATGAGCAATTGAGTCAGAGATATATATCCTATAAGGAAATTTAACCTTGTTTTTAGACCACAATATTGAACTTTATGTTTTTACCCAAATTATATAAACGAATATTAACAATAAGGTACCCTAGAAGCCTTTCAACTCCTAGAATATTTATTACTCTCTTTAAGTTATATGCAAAAAAGGCGAGACTAACCTCACCCCTTACTTTTTTGAAACCTCTTAACAGTAAGTAGTAAAAATATCTTTAGCCTTTTTTCTCATGTTATAAAGTTGTCCCTGATCGGCAGAATTATTAATTACATCATAAGTAATTATAAGTTTGTTTTTAGCATCTACTGCTGTTTGAAGATTATATCCTAAATCAGTACCTTGATTAGATTATTTTTTCATAAATGTAAAAATAAGTACCCCGGGTGTGCTTACAAAAATTCCCTTTAGTGAAACGAAAGGAGTTTTTTTTTCTACCTCGCAGAAAACGGCAGCTCTCTGAAACCTTTAGGCTCTTAATACTCCTTACCAACGTTTTTTATGACTAGTTTTAACATAGCAGTCTTTTTTATCAAATTAGATTTCTGTGAAAACATGGAAATTAGTAAACAATCATTGAAAATGATTTATTTTAATAGTTTCAACATATCTGGTGTCATAGTGTATATGGTATCTTCATCAAATTTTTCCCTTAGCGCTTTATATTCGCTCTCGCTTAATTCATAACCATATGTATTTACGTAATAGGCATTTGATTCATGAACACCTAAAACTTTTTTGTGGGATACCTTATAATCATAATATAGGAAATAAATTGTTGTATATAGCACATCCTTATCATCCACAACATAATTACATTTAACTACTTCATATAACATAGAACTATATTCAGTTCTGTTTAACTGGGGATATGATGATTTCGTTGGATAGGTAGCAAACCCCACAAGGCACACCAAAAGAATTCCTTGTATGATTCTATAGTTTCTCTTCACTGCAAAAACAGTTTTTAAATGTCTTTTATTATTTAAAATTTGGAGAATTAATGCTGTAATAAAAATAATAACTAGTAATATTCCCACTAAAAAATGAGTCACACTACCCAAATGGATAGAGGCTTTATAATATAAATAATTTGTTATGTAAAAAATTAAAAGACATAAAAACCATATAGAATTAAGAATCAAACGAGCTTTTCTCCATCTTAATAAGATATCATCCAGAACATTTATGCGGTATTTTTGTTTATCCCATTTTTGATAAAAGAAGAATACATTTAACAGACTACACAAGGTTAAAATACATAATAAAATCATTAAATAATTAGTTTTCATAATTAGTTTTCATACCCCTCATTATTAAATTTTATTATCAGCTTCAATTTTTTTCACTAAATAATATCACTTAAAGACCATCTTACTGACAAGCCACTTGTATTATCATATTTTGATTTTACAGAACTATTAAAATCAATAACTCCTCCATACCCCCCTGAATTAATACTGTAATTCTGTGATTCGGATAATGTTACAGTTGATGTAGCATGTTGATAAGAACCATATGCATAAAAAGGATCTGCACCAGTTATAAAGATTACTGTTATCGAACATACTAATGATGATGTTGCACTATTACTTAAATTCATTGATATACCAACACCTGTAGATGTAATCTTTGTATTCGACGATCCATAACTATAAGAATATGTAGTACTATCAGCTTTCTGATATCCACTTATACACGTATTATTTATAGTAAAACTAGTAGAACCAGGCATAAGGTCGATAACATCATACGAACGTATACTTGGGAGAATTAGCCACTCTGTTGTTAATGTTACTGATTTGTATGAAACTGAAGCACCTGTCGTAACATTCATAGTTATTTTCTTCATTGCTGTTGTATGAGTATCACTCCAATTGCTTAAACTTAATAATGAAATACCAGTTACAGAATTCGCAGAATTATCTTCACTCACATCAATTTTCTTGTTTTTAAGATATTCTTTTGCTTGTTTTTCAGTTAACTTAGTTTCTTTAACCGACTTAAGATTTCCACTTACATCATAAGTTTCATCTGATAAAATATAAGCCTCGTTTTCACAATAATTATTTAATTCACCATCATTTTTGTACAAATCAATCATTTCTTGTGTCATACTATTTATTATATCAACATCAAATCCTCTTAGTAAATTACTGTATTGTTGTTTTGTTAATTCAACACCATTAGAATTAGTATAATATATAAATTCATTGTTTCCCGCATAAACAGTCGTAGGCATTATTGTTAATACTACAAATAAAAATATAATTAATCCTTTTCTCATTAACATTATCTATAATACTAATATTACTGGTAACTAAAGTATTATATCTCCTCTCTTCTTATAATTTTTTAATCATGAGTAATAAAATTATTAAAATAATCAGTATATAGAATACACATACACTGTGATGGAAAATCATGAATTTAGATAAATAACACTAAAAATAAAACCAGACATCTGATGCACAACAGAACTACAAGTAAACATTTGATCCCTTATTCATTTAACTCTCCATATTACATTAATTCCAATAAACTACAAATTTGTGAACTTATATTATGAATTATAAATTACGCATATTATATTGTCAATATTTATTAATAAATATCAAAAGATAATATGATTGATTTATGATAATGTCTTAGTATACCAAATTTGATTATGTTAAAGGTACCTGTGACCTTTCAAAAATTGGTAACATAGTGAACAATTTTTGTTCTATTTATGTCTTCAATTACATGATTCATAGCTAATACAGTAATTGGATGGGTACATTATATTTTAACTATCCGTTCTCTTTTTATTCTAAATGAACGCAAAGCAACACCAATTGCAATAAATATAGCAATTGAAATAAAACCGCTAGTTGGATTTAACCAGATATCACTCCCCTTTGTCAATGTAATAAATCCACCTGTTGTAACTAACACAGTGGGAACCGCATCCTCAACGGCATGCATCAATACACAGGGCCAAACAGATTTTGTAAGCCTATATACCTCAACATACATGATTGTCCATGCTGTCATAACCATGCAACCTGATAAAAGCATATCCGTTCTTGAAATAGTAGTAAAGTATTCATTGGGCAAAAATACCATATAATAAGCAGCATGCCATAAAGACCAGACAAGACCAGATATAAGATAAATTAGCCAATCTTTCATTTTTAACTCTATAAGTTTTGGTGTGAGGTAACCTCGCCATGAAAATTCTTCAAAAATATTTTTTATGAAACCACCTACAACAGATGCTATTGCAAGTAAAATAAAATTATTTATATTAAATTCTGATAAATCAATACATTTTAACGATAATGCGATTACTATTGTTATTAGCGTAACAAATGGATAAATAAAGAATGCTATAAGATACCATTTCATATTTCCCTTGAAAAATGGTTTAATCCCTGCATAATTCCAATCCCGATTAAAAATACGAAATAATACCCCTGTAATAAATGGAGCTATTAACCATATCCCCATACCAAGTGAATTTCCTTTAGGTTGCTCCTCAAGGATATGATCCAGTAAAACGCCCACCCAGC
>JBGUER010000156.1:0-7162 GCA_041821285.1 Clostridiaceae bacterium | reverse complement strand
AATTATAAGAAAAGTATTTAAAAGAAACATAATCGTAAGAATATGATTGGGATAAGCATACTAGATAGTGCACGAGTCTTTGATAGAGGTTTTGAGTTTTAGGAGATGAGGATTATATGAATAATAAAAATGACTTATTATTAAATAGGCAGATAAATGAATTAATTGATAAAGGGCAGAAGGAAAGTCTTTGCAAATTTATAATAAAATATACTAAAAAAATCACAAAATCAAAATCAGTGTTATTATGCATAAAATCATCGGGTGAGGATTGTGAGGATTGTGATATATATTATTCTAAAACTACAGAAGATGCTGATAAAGATGAAAAAATAAAAAAACAATTAATGAAATCATCCATGGAGTCTAGAGATAAAGAAATATTTACTATAAAAGTGAATAATGCTAGATACCAAGCAATAAATATTGAATCTTTATATGAGGGACTAGGAATTTTAGCTATAGAGTCAAATAGTTTAAAAATTAAAAGGAATTTAAATTATTTATCAGGGTTTATATCAACTGTTCTTAATGAATTAAGACTAAGGCAGGTAAAAAATGATTTGCTAGTAAATGAAGAGAAAAATAGAATAGCGGAAGAAATTCATGACACAGTATGCCAAAGATTGTTTAGTCTATCCTGTGCATCTTACAATCTTAGAAAAAATATAAGTAAGCTGCCAAAAGATGAAATAGAAAATCAACTTATGCTTATAAATGAGTCTATTTATAAGGTAAACAACCAACTTAGAAAAACTATGTATGATTTAAGTTATAAAAAAAATGGCAGCAATATTTTTGCTGAAGAATTATCTTTAAATATAAAGGGAAATGAAAAAGAATTACATTTAGAGGAAGCTCTAGATGGTAAATTTGAAATAAAAACTTGGAAGGGGAAAGGAACTAATATAAAAATAATATTTCCTAATGAGAATTTTTCAAAAAAGGAGGAAATGCAGGCAGTATGAATGTATTAGTAGTGGATGACCACCCATTAGCAAGAATAGGGGTAATATCAATTTTAAATTATTTAAATGCAGAAAATGAAATATCAAATTTGCCTATAAAAATAATGGAAGCTGCTAATGTTAGTGATGCTCTTGAGATTATAAATAAATATAATATTGATTTGGCTATTATAGATATTAAATTACAACAGGAAAACGGTCTTGATATAATAGAAAAATCAAATAATGAAATTCAATTTGTTATTTTAACTTCATTTTTGACTAAGAAAGATTATGAAAAAGCTGAAGTTTTAGGAGTGAGAGGGTACATATTAAAAAGAGCATATCCTGAAGATATTCTATATGCTATAAAATTAATAATGAGAGGCAAAAAATATTACGATTCTGATATTGAAGCATTAATGAGAAATAATGGTATAAACAGTCTTACACCAAGAGAAAAAGATGTTTTGTATAAGATAACAATAGGGCTTAGCAATAAAGAAATATCTAAAGAACTATATATCTCAGAATACACAACTAAAAAACATGTGAGCAGCATTCTTAATAAGCTTAATGTAAATTCAAGAGCGCAACTTATATATAAGTTAAATAATAAATTAGCTATGTAAAAGTTAAGATGTGTAAAAGTGAGGATATAAATGAAGAGAAGAGAAAGTACAAAATGCTTAATATTACTGTCAATAATATTAGGCATTTATTTATTAGAAAATTTAAGATTTATAAAAATAAATACCAAAGCTTATTTTGTATATGGGATAATGCCTATAATATGGATTGCGCTGATTATTTTGGTGTGGTGTTTTAGAAGATTAACACATAAAATAAAATTAAGCAAAATAAGAGATATAAAAATCTGGGTAATGTATATAGCTATATTTTATATTATTGCTCTTTTTTTCCTAGGATGCATTCAAGGTTTTGGAAAATCACCCTATGATATATCATTAGTTGGAATAGTTAGAAATTTTATAGTTTTCTTTTCAGCAATATGGGGAACAGAACTAGTAAGATCATATTTAACTAATTCATTAACTAAAAATAAAGTTGAAAAAAGATCAATAATAACTATGTCTATTATAGTTATATTATTTACATTATTAAATTTATCTATTAACTCAATAAAGAATATAGCTGATATGAAATCGCTAGTGCAATATATAGGTGAAACAGCTTTGCCAGAGCTATCTATAAATATACTAGCTACCTATCTTGTATATATAGGGGGAGCGGAACTATCAATAATATATATAGGAATAATAAAAATGGCTAATTATATCGCTCCTATTCTTCCTGATATAAACTGGATAACTTCATCTTTGATTGGTATATTATGTCCTTTGTTTGGATTAATGGCTATTGAATATATATACGAAAATACGAATAGAAGAAAAAATAAAGCAAAAGGGAAAAAGAAAAGTGAAAACCCAGTATATTCCATGATTGTATGTGTTATATCAATACTTCTTATTTGGTTTGTGGTAGGGGTATTCCCTATTCAGCCTTATGTAATAGCTACAGGAAGTATGGAGCCAGAAATAAAACCTGGTGATGTAGTTCTTGTGAAAAAAATGCCAGGGGATAAGGTCGAGCAAGGCGATATTATTCAATATAAATCTGAAGATATATATATATTCCACAGAATAATAGGCAGCGAAGAACAGGAAAATCAATTAAAATTAAAAACTAAAGGTGATAATAATTCAGCACCAGATCAAGATTTAGTATCACTTGAAAATGTAAAAGGTAAGGTAATACATGTTATTCCTAAGATAGGCTGGCCTACATTATTATTTAAAAGTGAAAATTCGCCAGGAAAACAGCAGGTGGAGTTTTAAGTAGAGTCTTATATACTACTAAAGTAGTATATAAGACTCTACTTTTGAGGTGAGAAATAAAACTATTCAGTATATATAATAGTTGGTGTGGAACCATCAATAAATCATATTATATTGAAAAATCTAATCCACTAAAAAGGAGTTTTAAGATGAAGAAGACAAAAATTTTATTAGCTTCATTAGTAGCAAGCATTATGCTAGTAGGTGCAGGCTTTGCATCTTGGACTGACGCATTAAACATCAATAATACAGTTAGTACAGGAAATATGAAAGTTAATTTTGATGAAAATTATTGCAAAGTTATTAATGATAATCCTTTAATTTCAGTAGAGATGAACTTTGAAGGAGACGTAGAACAGGGGGAAAATTTAGCTAGAGAAATTTCTATAGAGACTATGAATATGTACCCAGGCTCCGAATACAAAGTGAGAACTAGAGTAGTAAATACAGGAACAATACCGGTGAAATTTGATAATGCAAAAGTTAAATTCGTATATCCTGATGAACAAGAATTTAGGAGTAAATCAGTAGCATTGAAAAAGGCACTAGTAATACCTTATTTGAGAGCAGTTGTATATGATTTAGATGAAAATGGAAATAAAATACAGGTATATAGAAGTATAAATATTGGTCAAGATATTCCATTAAATGAACTTGCAGATAGTATAAATACAGCTATGACAGGCGTTGAATTAGAGGAAGGTCAAATAGTTGAGTTTGGAGAAGATATAGAAGATATAGAAGCTGGAGACTTTAATAAATTTGTTTATAGAGTTGAATTCCCAGTTGGAGAAATAGGACAATATCAGAAAGCACAAAATGCTGAATTAGGATTTGATATTACATTAAACTGGAAACAATTTAATGCACAATAGAAATTGGAAGCAAGTTAGTACAAAGTAAAAAAAGGAGGCTATAAATTGAAGAAAATAAGACTTTTAGCCTTAAGTTTTATAGTGTCAATGTCATTAATGGGAGCAGGGTATGCTTCTTGGGCAGATAGTTTGGTTATAGGAAATACAGTTTCAACAGGATCTCTTAATATGAATTTTGTAAACAATGCAGAATATCCTAAAACACTGGCTTCAGAGTTTGTTATATCATCTGCTGTAGTTAGTGAAGATAAAAAAACAGTGACAGTGAAATTGGAAAATTTATATCCAGGTGCCTATGCAGCTTTTAAACTTGAAGGAATAAATGCAGGGACTATACCAGCTAAAATAACTGGTGTAAATGTTGAAATATTAGGGGATAAAGATGAGTTATTACCATATTTAACCTATGATGCTGGATTTTCTTTAGATAAAGATGGAGACGATATAGCTGACGGTGCAGTAAATAAATTTTCAGGATCTTTAGAGAATATTGGTATAGATTTTAATGCTGAAATCCAGCCATATAAAGATTTGCAGCTTGAGCCTAATAACAAAGGCAATATAAAATTTGGGATAATAGATAATGGCAATGCAAATGATGGATATATTATAATTCATTTTGATGAAGATGCTCCAAGTGAAACACAAGACAAATCAATACAATGTAATATAACATTTGATTTTGTTCAATTTAATGTAGATTAAATAAAAATAATCATAGTATGATTTTATATAAACCTCTGGGGAATGACCTGGAGGTTTATTTTATAAGCATATTGGGAATATTTACATTATATAGTACGATATTTTAAAATAAAAATATTTTGTAAGGAGTTTTCGCTATGGATACAGGTACAAATAAAACTAAAACTAGTTTTTATAAAATCAAGAAATTAATAGTAAGAAAGCCAATAAAATTATATGAAATAAATAAATATTTAAGGATAGGAATTTTAGCAAGTATAACAGTATTATTTTTAACCATGTTAGTAGTTTTAATTATCACAATAAAAGATCATAAATATGTAGAAAAAACTTATCCTGTTTATTCCTATGAAAATTCAGCAAAAATAAATTATAACGTAGCAATGCTTTCAAATAATATATATAAACAGGCCATAATTGGGGAAGATGAAACCTATCTTACTAATTATGTGGATAAAATTAATACTAGTTTGAATTATGATTTTTCAGGTGATGATGTAGCTGATGTAGCTGGAACTTATAGCGTATCTGCAAATATTCAAGGTTCATTAGGTAGTGAGAGCAGCTTAAAAGATATATGGAATAAAGAATATACATTAAAAGATAAAACAGATTTTAATTTTAAAGACAGTAAAGGCACTATTAAATTTGACCTTCCAATAGATTTTAGAACTTTAAATCAAGCAGCAGTAGACATAAATAATGAATCTAAATTAGCTTTTACATCTATTTTAAGAATTACCTACAATGTAGATATTGAAGGGGTAACGGACAAAGGAAATATTAAAGAAAAATTATCGCCATATATAGAGATTCCTTTAAATTCAAGTTATTTTGAAATTCAGGGTAATAAAACAGCTATGAATGAAGGAGCGATAGAGGAAGAAACATCTACATTAACTCCACTTAAATTAAAAAAAATATTATTTTTATGCTTTGCAATATTTATTTTAATGGCAGCGTTAGCATTTGTAATGATTAAAACTAAGGTAAAAATAACAGATGATTTTATTAAAAAAGAAATGAAAAAAATATTTAAACTACATGGAAATAGAATAGTTACTTTATTAGAAAAAGAAAGTTTTACTTATGAAACTAAAATAAAAGTAGCTACAATGGATGATTTAGTTCGAGTTTGCGATGAACTTGAAAAACCGATTTTACACTACAAATTTCAAGGAAAAGAAAATAATAAATTCTTTGTTTTAGAAAATGAAATGATATATATTTATGAACTAAAAAAAAATAAGTAATAATATTATATTCCACATATTGTAAATTTAGAACAAATGGTTTATAATGGAAAAATAGTGTGCGAATTACAATTATTAGGAGATGAATAGATGGATAATGAAAATGGCATAGACCTTAGAGATTTTTTTAAGATAATAAGGAAGCGGCTAGTGCTTATTGTTTTAACAACGGTGATAGCTACAGCTATAACAGCGCTAATAAGTATATTTGTACTAACGCCCATTTATCAGTCAGATATTAAAATAATAATAGGAAGTGAAGATGGCAAAGAGATAACTCAAAGTGATGTTACCATGTATCAAAATCTTATGGAAACTTATAAAACCATAGCTTCAAGTGAGCAAGTGGCCGAAGTTGCCGTCTTTAATTTGGGAAATGATATAGATACCAAGGAACTTATTAAAAATACTACAGTAACAGTGGACTCTGGAACCATGATATTAAATATTGCTGAAAAAAATGCTGACCCACAAATGGCATACAAAGGGGCAAGAGCCATGGCGAAAGCTTTTATGGAAAGTGCTACTTACCTTATACCAACAGGTGATGTAAAAATAATGGATGAAGCGAAACTTTCTAAAACTCCAGTATCACCAAACATTAAATTAAATATTTTAATTGCTGGTTTATTAGGAATATTAGTATCAATAGGTTTAGCTTTTATATTAGATTATATGGATAACACAATAAAAACAGAAAAAGATGTAGAAATTTATTTAGGGCTAAGTGTTATTGGAAACATTCCTAAATATGAAGCAGATTAGGAGGTATGTATGAAAGGATTAATATTAGAAAAAGAACCCAAATCACCAGTATCAGAAAGCTACAGGACTTTAAGAACAAATATTGATTTTTCTTCAATAGATAGTGAAACAAAAAAAATATTAGTTACAAGTTCAGGACCTCAAGAAGGAAAATCTACAGTGTCTTCAAATCTAGCTTTAGCTATGGCAGCTTCAGGTAAAAAGACTATTTTTATAGATTGCGATCTTAGAAAACCAACAGTTCATAAGAAATTCAAACTTTCCAATCTAAATGGACTATCAAATCTTTTAGTGGAAGGATTAAAAATTGAAGACATTGCAATATGCTATGCACCAAATCTTGATGTATTAACATCAGGAACAATACCTGCAAATCCATCAGAAATAATAACATCTAATAAAATGAAACTATTTTTAGAAGAAGTTCAGACAAAATATGAAAGAATAATAATAGATTCACCACCACTAAATGCAGTAACAGATGGACAAATTTTAGCAACTCTTGTAGATGGGGTGGTATTGGTTGTAGCATCTGGCTCCACGGAAGTAGAAGGAGCTAAAAAAGCCAAAGAACTTTTAGATAATGTGCAAGCAAATATTACAGGAGTAGTTTTAAACAAAGCAGAAAGAATTCACAGTAAAAAATATTCTTACAATAGCTATTACTATTATTATGGAGAAAATGGACACAAAAAAAGTAGGCGAAAGAAAGAAAAGAAGAAAAATAAAAAAATAAATACTGTGGTAACAGAATAAAT
>JBGUER010000155.1:0-7224 GCA_041821285.1 Clostridiaceae bacterium | reverse complement strand
ATATGAAAACAAAACAAGCGTATAAAGAAAATTTATTAAAAAATAACAGGGCGGATTTATGGGAATTCATAGAAAGTAAACATTTTTTTATTGTTGAAGATTTAAGGAGATATATAGAAAAACTTAATTTGAAAATTACATTTGAACATTTTGTAAACTTTACATGGATTGCTGAAATTTATAAGTAGGAATTATTGCAATAGTAGCTTTTAAAATCCCATTATTATTGTACACTTGGATAAAGTAACTAACTTATAATACAAAAGTATATGCATCTTGCTCCAGCTATTGGGTGGGGATAATGCCAAGGTTATATAAGTTTGAAGTTGATAATAAATCAAGAAAATATTATTTATCCTCCAGCACATCCCCCTCAGGGATATCTCTATTTAATTACAACTTGCATTAAAAATAGTTTGAAAAACATCTCCAGTCATTTGTACATATACTCGGCCATACATGTTTTTATATCCAACATATCCATTTTCAAATAATCTTATTTCAACAGTGCTTCCGTCTTTCATGTCAAAATACAGGTGAGTTTGTTTGAAACCAGAACTATAAATATCGGTTTTATCATTACTTGCATCTATGAATGGAGACGAATACAAAGCATCTACAAATGCATTTATTGTTTCACTTGAAATATTATTAAAAGACTTATAGTTGTTTTTATCCCAATCCCAATCGCTGTGCAATTGATAGGATACCTCTTTATAATTATCTTTTAGTGACAACCGGCTACCATATAAATCTTCACCTGTATTCAATGTAATATCATTCAAATTTTCGAAAAAAGCAATAAATTCACATCCATCATACATTTCAGGAATACAAATTCTAAAATCTTTACTATACCCATTTACCGCATAGACTTTACCTGGGATAGTTGAAGCAAATTCTTTGTCATATACACTTTTACTAGACCATTCATCAATATTTCCAATAGCCGTTCCCAGATATTCGCCAACGAAGGTTTGTTTTTCTGTTTCATCACAATTGATATATTCTGCTTGTGTATAAACTTTCCCGTTATATACCACAAGACCAATCATATCCATCTCTGCATTGCTGATTGAAGGAAGTTCAACTGGCATGATATGGATGCCGGTATTTTTTACAGGCAAAACATTATTGATTTCATTTTGTTTGTAAGAAATTGGATCATTATTTGTCTTAGGAATTGACAATACTACTACTAACGCTATAACTGCGCAAGTGGCAACAGGAATAATGCGTTTTATCCAAATTCTTTGTTGAAATTTATTTTTAGATGTTTGTACCTCTTGATTAATACACTTTTTTCGTACTTCTTCAATGTTTGGCATTTGATTATTAATAGCTTTTTTAATTAATTTTTTTTCATTCATAATTTCTACCATCCTTTCTAAAATAGAGTTTTCGCAATTCCTTTAAAGTGCGATATAACTTATTTTTGACATTGGATTCATTCATTGATAATAGTTTAGCTATTTCTGGTATTGTCATATCTAAATAGTAGAAAAGATAAAATATTTTTTGTATATCTTTTGATTTTTCAGATATGAACTCATTAATTTGTGTAACCAATGCATCTTCAAAGATTTTTTCTTCAATCACGAAATCAAGCATCTCTAAATCAACAATGTTCACTTCTTCGCCTTTATCATTGATGGTTAACATAGGTATAATGGATTTTAACCTATCAAATAATGAATAATAGCGATACAATTTTTGCTTTGCTATTTTCATTACAAAGGCATCGCTGTTTTTAATATAATCCAATCCACGCTTTGTAATCACCTTATATAATTCCATATATGTATCTTGGAAAATATCACTGATATCAGAAGTGTTGTTGCACTTTGCCGTAATAAAGCTAAGTATCTTTCTATTTGTAGAATCGTATATGTCATTGAAATGAGTAATGGTGTTAGGGTCGACCATAATTCCACCGCCTTTCACTATATAAGCGTAATAAAATAACAAATTAGTTTCATATTTATTACTTTTCTAATAAGTATAACAAATTATTTATGTGTAGACATATTCTTATATTATTTATGATAATAAAATGTAATTACTACCTTAAGGATGATGACATGTATTTAGTAAGTTTTGATGTGAATTTATCTTAATTTTTCTATTTTGCCGATTTTGATTAGTCGTTTTTTTTATTAAAACCCTAGATAAGCGTTTAAAATAAATGGAAAACTGCTATAATTATTATGGTAGTTTTCTTTTTTAAAAAATTTTGGGAGTGAAGATAGTGAGTGAAATAGAAAAGATATTAAAAAAATATTATGGATATGACAAGTTTAGAAAAGATCAAGATAAAATTATAAATTCGATTTTAGATAATAAAGATTGTTTTGCTATAATGCCAACAGGAGCAGGTAAATCCATATGTTATCAAATTCCAGCACTTATGCTAGATGGAATTACTTTGGTAGTATCTCCTTTAATATCACTTATGAAGGATCAAGTGGATTCTCTAAATGCTTTGGGAATAAACGCAGCGTATATAAATAGTTCTATATCTATAAATGAGGTAAATAAGAGAATAGATGATTGCATTTCTGGTAATTATAAACTTTTGTATGTGGCACCAGAGAGGATAAATACAGAATATTTCTTATCAAAAGTTAAAGATTTAAATATTAGCATGGTGGCAGTAGATGAGGCGCATTGCGTATCGCAATGGGGACATGATTTTAGAGAAAGCTATAGATACATATATCCTTTTATAGAAAGTTTAGAAAAAAGACCGATACTTACGGCTTTTACAGCTACTGCAACAGAAGAAGTGAGATTAGACGTAATAAAACTTTTGAAACTTAAAAATCCAGATATTTATGTTACCGGATTTGATAGAAATAATTTAAATTTTAAAGTTTTAAGAGGCGTAAATAGAAAAGATTATATAATGAAATATATAAAAGATAACAAAGATTCATCAGGTATAATATATGCAGCAACAAGAAAAGAAGTGGATAGCCTGTGGACTATTTTAAATGCAAAAGGCTTTTCTGTGGAGAAATATCATGCAGGTCTAGGAATAGAAGAAAGAAAGTTAGCGCAAGAGAAATTTTTATATGATGAATCCAAGATAATAGTTGCAACAAATGCTTTTGGAATGGGAATAGATAAATCAAATGTACGGTATGTAATTCATAATAATATGCCTAAAAATATAGAGGCGTATTATCAAGAGGCAGGTCGTGCAGGACGAGACGGAGGTAAAAGTGAGTGTCTTCTGCTTTTTGCTCCTCAAGATGTGGTACTTCAAAAATTTCTAATAAATCAAAATGATGTATCAATAGAAAGAAAAAAAGAAGAATATAGAAAACTTCAATTCATGGTGGATTATTGTCATATAACAGGCTGTTTAAGACAATATATCCTTAAATATTTTGGTGAAGAGAATGTAGAAGATTCCTGTGGGAATTGTGGAAATTGTAATAGTGAATTAGAACTTAAAGATATAACTATAGAAGCTCAAAAGATATTTTCTTGTATATATAGAATGAAGGAAAGATTTGGAGTTGGAACAGTGGCCGAGGTTTTAAGGGCGTCTAAAAATAAAAAAGTATTAGATATGAAATTTGATGAGCTTTCAACTTATGGAATAATGAAGGAATATAAACTTCAAGAAATAAAAGATATGATAAATATGCTAATAGCTGAAGAATATTTAAATCTTTCAGGAGATGAATTTCCTGTAGTTAAATTAAAAAATATATCTATAGCTGTTTTAAGGGGAGAAGAAAAAGTTATTCAAAAGGTAGAAAAAAGAAAAGCTAAGAAAGTTAAGGATGATAATTTATTTGAAGCTTTAAGAGTGGTTAGAATGAATATAGCTAAAAAGGAAAATGTACCACCTTATATTATATTTTCTGATGTAACTCTAAAAGAGATGACAGAATATTTTCCAGGAAATAAAGAGGAAATGTTAAATATAAAAGGTGTAGGAGAAGTTAAATATTCAAAATATGGTGAAGAATTTATGAATGCTATTAAAGATTACCAGGGTAAAAATCAAAATGGAGAAATTGAGGTAAGTTAATGGATAAAATAGCAGTGATATCAGATATTCATGGCAATATTCCAGCTCTAGAGTCAGTTTTAAATGATATAAAAAATAAAGGTATAAAGAGAATATTTTGTTTAGGTGATTTGGCTGGTAAAGGTCCTAGCTCAGATATAGCAATAGATATGATTCGTGAAAACTGTGAAGTTGTAGTTAAAGGAAATTGGGACTATTTTATTTCAGAGCAAAATGATAGAGAAATGCTTTTATATCATAGGAATAAAATTGGTGAGGATAGGATAAACTATTTGAAGAGCTTACCGATATATAAAGAATTTTATCTAAGTGGTAAATTGGTTAGGATTTGTCACGCTTCTCCTTTTGATGTTATGTTTAGAGTATATAAGACAGCAGAAGATGATATGGCTATTAAACTATTTCAAGGAACAAAAGAAAATAGTGATGAAGCGGATATAATAGGTTATGGGGATATTCACGATGCTTATTTAAAAAATTTCAGAGGAAAGACCATTTTCAATGTAGGAAGTGTAGGAAATCCATTAGATATAACAGAAGCTTCTTATGCAGTAATTGAAGGTGAATATGAAAATATAGAAAAATCATCTTATTCTATATCTTTAGTTAGAGTTCCCTATGATATTGAAAAATCTGTAGAACAAGCTAGAAAATCCAATATGCCAGACTTAGAATATTATATAAAGGAACTTAGAACTGGAGAATACAGAGGGAAGTAGGGAGTGGAAAGTTGAAAATATCTAGTGGACAGTTGAGAGTGTTTAATTAATAATAAATATTGATTAATAGGAATTATCGTGGTATTATATAAATATAAAATAATTTAAAAATAAGTTTTATAATATAAATTATCAGGAGGCTTTTATTATGAATGTATATAGTTTTAAAGTTAAAAATATAGAGGGCATGGAAGTTTCATTAGAAGAATATAAAGGGAAGGCACTGCTTATAGTAAATACTGCTAGTAAATGTGGGTTTACACCTCAATTTGAAGGACTACAAAATCTGTATGAAAAATATAAAGATAAAGGATTAGAAATACTAGGATTCCCTAGCAATCAATTTGCAGATCAAGAACCATTAAACGGTGGAGAGGTTAAAAATTTTTGCATGGTTAATTATGGAGTAGATTTTCCTTTGTTTGAGAAAATAGATGTAAGAGGAGATAATGCAGATCCTTTATTTAATTATTTAACACAGCAAGCGCCATTTAAAGGATTTGATATGAGTAGAGAGTCAGATAAAGGATTAGTTTCTTTCATTAAAGAAAAATTTCCTGAATTATTAGATGGCGATTCGATAAAATGGAATTTTACTAAATTCTTAGTGGATAAAGAAGGAAATGTCATTTCTAGATTTGAGCCACCAGTTACACCATCAGATTTAGAAACTGATATAGAAAAATTATTATAGGGAAAATAAGTGCTAGCAATCCGCTAGCACCTTTTTTAATTTAAACCAATCTTTTTCGTAAATATTTAAAAATACATCATTTCTGTTATAAGTTAATGCAGAAGGGTGGTACATTGGGAAAATATATCTTTTTATATCTTCATTGAAAAACAATTCTCCGTGGCAAGTTCCTATAGCTTTGAAATCAGTTAATCTCTTTAGTGGAATATTTCCAAGGGTTATTATTATTTTAGGATTAACAAGAGATATTTCTGTATCTAAAATATCTCTAAAAGCTTCAATTTCAGATTTAAGTGGAGTTCTATTACTTATAGATATTTTACCATTTTTAGATATTTTCTTTTTTATAGGTCTAGCAAAACAAGTATTTGTTATTCTTATATCTTCTCTTTTAATACCTATTTTATTTAGATATAGTTCAAAAGTTGAACCAGCTTGACCTATAAAAGGCTTTCCAAGTTCTATTTCTGATTTGCCAGGGGCTTCCCCTACAAATAAAATGTCAGATGGAATTTTACCATCACCAGTAATGAAACCTGAGAATTTTTCAGAATCTAAAGTGTTATATATATTTTCAATTTCTTTTTTAAAAATATTCATTAGTTATTCTCCTTGATAGATAAATTAGTTATATTTAATAATACCATAAATTATGTAATTTACTAGGTGTATGGTATAATACTTTTTAGTTATATTATTCCAATAGGTAAGGGGCTGAAAAAATGAATGAAAGTAGCTTTGCAATACAATTAAATAATATTAGTAAAATAGTAAACAAAAGAAAAATAGCGGATGATGTTTCTCTTGATATAGAAAAGGGGGAAATATTTGGGCTTTTAGGTGCTAATGGTGCTGGTAAAACAACCATTATGAGGATGCTAACTGGTCTTATTAAACCAACAAGTGGGTCAATTAGTATTAATGGAATTGGTTTAAATGATGATTTTGAAAAATGTTTGGCAAGTATTGGCGCTATAATAGAGTCTCCACAATTATATAATAATCTCACAGGGCAAATGAATTTAAAGATAATGGCTAATATGTACCTAAATGTTGATAATGAAAGAATACATGAAGTTGCTAAATTAGTAAAGATAGATGATAGGCTTAAGGATAAAGTTAAGACTTACTCATTAGGAATGCGTCAACGATTAGGCATAGCGGTAGCGCTTTTAAACAAACCAGATATACTAATATTAGATGAACCAGTAAATGGACTTGATCCTGAAGGCGTAAAGGAAGTGCGTGATACATTAAAGGAATTAGCACATAATCAAAATGCATGTGTTGTTATTTCCAGTCATATTCTTAGTGAAATGGAATTAATGTGTGATAGATTTGCAATAATAAATAAAGGGAAAATTATTGATATAAAAGAAATAAATAATAAAGAAGTAAATGATAGAAGTAATAAGGTTATGAAAGTGTGCTTTGAAACATTAAAGACTGTAATTCCTTCTCAAATAAAAGAAATTCTTTCTTCTTTTGAAATAACAGAAGTAGATTTTGAAAACAATAAATTCATTATAAAACAAGATTCGGAAATAGTTGCTAAAGTTATTGAAAAATTAGTACAAGCTAATATAGCTATTATTTCGGTAGTGCCTCAACGGGATAATTTAGAGGATTACTTTATGAAGAAAATGGGGGAAGTTGTTAATGAATAAGATAAAATCATTTTTTAAATTAGTTATAAATGAATTATATAAAACATTTTTCAGAAAAAAGACTATAATATTTATTTGTTTTTTGGTGGTTTTGATTGG
>JBGUER010000154.1:0-7414 GCA_041821285.1 Clostridiaceae bacterium | reverse complement strand
CTATATTCTGCAGCAATCCATCCTCCACCACTTCCTTTTATAAAAGGAGGAACCTTATCTTCTATAGTCGCTGTACATATTACTTTTGTTTCACCAACTTCTATTAAAACTGACCCTTCTGCGTATTTAGTATAATTTCTTGTTATCTTGGTATTTCTTATTTGATCATTCTTTCTGCTATCTATTCTCATTATTTTCCTCCGAATCAATTAATCTATAGTTCTATTATTATAACATTTTTATTGTAATAATTCATAATTCAATCATAAAGTTTTTATCTAGTAAAATTATTATATTTAATAATATTTTTAAATTTAAATCATATTATTATATAAGGAATAATATATGGTGGTGTAGAATTGAAATATATAGGACCCTTTCTAAGAATAAACACAATAACAAAAGATAATATTAAAAATCAACTATTTTATTTTTCTAAAGAATCTATAAAAAGTATTAGTCTTTATTCAAAGTGTGGAATTACTTCTAATCCAAAAGAATTGAACACTAAAAAAACTGTATCTCCTCTTCTTTGTATCTATAAAAAAGCTAATCCTAAACTCAAAAACGAAGATGGAGATTTTTCTTTGAAAGAAGAATCTTTGAAAAAAGATATTGTAATATCTGCTAATGGATATATGTCCCTTTGCTTATTGGAGCTTTCTACTTACTATTTTAAATTTAAAGATTCAGACAAAAGTAAATATGATTATTATTACTTATATAACAATATTTCAAAAAAACAATTATCCTTTTATGCTTCATATTTTAGAAATGAAGAAGGAGTTTTTGTAGATAAAAAAGATATATCTGACTCATTAATTAACGAAATTAAATTTGAAACCAAGAAAAAAAAATTTAAGTTCTCCGACCAAGCTGTAATGATGAATGCATATTATAAATTTTCACTTGAAAATAAAGGTAAAATATCCGAAGATTTTAAGAATTTTTCATTAGATATTTTAAATATGTTCATAACTTATCGAGATGATATATATTCTCTTCCTTTTGATGATTTAATTAAATTTACTCTTAACCTGAATATTTTTTATAGTTATTGCAAAAATGATAAAACTAAATTTCTTTTAATGGATACTTGTGATTACCTTAAAAATTCTTATGAAGAAAAGGTCAATTTATTTAAAGAAAGCATAGAATACAAATCTATGATGTTTTTAAATTACTATATGTTATATAAAAATTGTGAAATCCTAAGCTATAAAGAAAAAGCAGCAGACCTAGCTTGTGATTTATTATCTATTTATGACAATGAAAAAGGAACACTAAAAAAAACATCCGACAAAAAAGAGGTGGAATTTACTTGTTCTGAAATAGTTTTATATACACTTTCTTGTTATTTATATTATAGTGAATTAGCAGAAAAAGATGAAAATACTTTAGTTTTGTTTGACATCTATAAACGATTATTTTTAGACTCATATATTATTTTAAGTTGGACTGATGCACCTGACACTGAGGATGTAGAAAGGTATAGAGATTTTTCTAAGAATGCAGAAAATTTATTAGAAGAAGAAAACTTTAAATCCTCTGTCTTCCCTTCTCCTTATAATTCAGGGTTAATGCCTTGCTTTGCAAAAACAGTTTTTTACAATAAGAAAAAAGAAATTTATTCAAAAGGCAAGAATTCTTTTATCTCTGAAACTAATATGATGCTTTTATTTTTACTAATCTACTTTTGTAAATAAATCTGCAAAAACTCTAAGTTACTCCTTAGAGTTTTTTGTATATATATCTTCTAGTATTACATTTTTAAAACTATTTACATAGATACCCTCTATTTCTTTATCATTGCAAAGTAAAATAGAACTGCTAAAAAGCGGTATATTTATTATATTATCTTCTGGAAAATCTTCTAAATTTCCTAAAATAATATCATAATTTTTTTCATCACATATACTCTGAAATTCTTCATCGCTTACTTGAAAATTCTCAACCTCTATTCCCTTATTTTTCAAACACTCTACTATGTAATTGGAAATATTATTATTTTCATCCAAATCCACATTATATAATTTAACAACATCACGATATTCACCTTGACATTCCTCACTTTTATCCCGAAGGCTAGGGTTTTTATTATTAAGTTTTAATTTTTTTATAACACTTGCTCCTTGTATATTATTCAATGACGATACTACAAAATCATTTTTTGCTATGTCAGAATCTTCGTTTACTATAATGGATGTAGTTTCTGAAAATGTATATTTTTTTGCTAAATTTTCAATAAGTAATCTATCATCTTCACTTTTTACATTAGAAATTAATATATCTATTTCCCCTTCGTCAAATTTTGCTAATGCTCTTTCATTTAATGTTTCATTAGTTATTATTATTTTTTTAGCTTTTATCATTGAGTAGTCATAATAATTTATATTATCTTCTAGTACTATTTTATCTTCTAATACATCATTTATTTTAAATGGTCCTGAATATCTTATCTCCTTATAATTATCTTTATAATCCATTATTTCATCATCTAAACTTCTAACACAAAGTTCAGGACTTGATAAAACAACTAAAAAATTTTTTTCTTCTTTACTTAATGTTATTTCTAAGGTTTTAAGATCTGTTGTTTTTACACTAACTACAGAATTTAAAGATTTGTATTTATACTCCAAATCTTTAAATACAGAATCATAATATAGTTTAAAATCCATAGCGGTAATATTCTTTCCATTGCTCCATTTAGCATCATTTCTTATTTTAAAAGTATAGGTGAGATTATCTTCACTTAAAAAATAATCTTGGCAAATAGCAGGTACTATTCCCCCATCTTCCTCTTTAACAATACCTTGAAAAATACAATAAATTAAGTCCTCTTGTCTAGAAGATATATCTGTAGATAGATTATCTGGAAAGACTCCAAGATTATACACTATGCCTTCGTCATATGTTTCTATTACTTGATCTTCTTCTTTTTGAATTGTAAAAGCTAAGAAAGGAAGTGAAAAAATAGCTATGACTACAATAATAAATTTCTTCATTTTATCACCATTTAACCCAACATTTTATTTAATAATGGATTTTGAATTCCTATTATAACTTTATTATTCTCAAAAATAAAAAAAAAATTCATTTAATCTATTTTTAATTAAAAAATTTTTTAACTTTATGTTATAATAATGGAATAGATGGTTTAGGAGGTAATTTTATGATTTTAACTTTAGAAATTATAGGTATAATCTTCATGGTAACTTTTATTTTTATATCAATATGGTGCTTTATACTACTTACTAAAATATTTGAACAAATAAAATATGAAAATTATCTTATGGAAAAATTAAACGAACATATAAGTTTATTATCTAATAAAAAAGATTAAGACGCATAAAATATGCGTCTTATCTTTTATTTATTTCTTGATTTACCAATTTATTAACAATCTGCGGATTTGCCTTACCCTTAGTTTCTTTCATAATAAGCCCTACCACAAAGCCTATTGCTTTTTTCTTTCCATTTTTGTAGCCTTCAATAGATTTAGGATTTTCATCTAATACTTTATTAACTACAATTAAAATTTCTCCCTCATCACTGTTTTGGATAAGTCCTTTTTCTTCAACTATCTTTTCTGGATTTTTACCAGTTTTAAACATATCCTCTAAAACTTTCTTGCCTATGTTGTTTGATATTTTTCCTGAATTTATAAGTTTAATAAAATCAGCCAAATCCGTTGGATTAAACAAAAGATCTGAAACTTCTTGAGCTTTACCATTTAACAATCTAGATATATCTCCCATTAACCAATTTGATGAAGACTTAGCATCCTTAGATAATTTTGCTGTTTCTTCGAAAAAAACTGCCATATCATCAGATAGCGTTAACACACTTGCGTCATATTTTGGTATACTAAATTCTTTTACAAATCTAGCTTCTTTTTCAAACGGAAGTTCTGGTATAGTTTTTCTTACATCCTCAATCCATTCATCAGATATATTTATAGTTACTAAATCACCCTCTGGAAAATATCTATAATCATTAGCTTTTTCTTTGCTTCTCATAACAATAGTTTCGCCTTTTACTTCATCCCATCTTCTTGTATCTTGAGATATAATTTCATTGTTTAAAATGGCTTTTTCCTGTCTCTTCATTTCATAAAACAAAGCTTTTTCTAATGCTTTAAAAGAGTTCATATTTTTTATTTCAGTTCTAACTCCAAATTCAGCCTGTTCATTTTCTCTCATTGATATGTTTCCATCACATCTTAATGAACCTTGTTCCATTTTACAATCCGATACCTGAATAGAAGACAATATACTTTTTAATTTTTGTAGGTATAATGTAGCTTCTTCTGGACTCCTTAAATCAGGTTTTGAAACTATTTCGATTAATGGCACTCCTGCCCTATTAAAATCTACTAGAGTTCCATTCTCAGTATGAAGAAGTTTACCTGCATCCTCTTCTATATGTATTCTTTCTATTCCAATTTTTTTTCTAGTTCCATCCTCTAGCTCTATTTCAATGAATCCATCTCTGCATATTGGTAATTCATCCTGAGTTATCTGATAGTTTTTGGGACAATCAGGATAAAAATAATTTTTTCTATCCATTCTTCCTAGCTTTGTTATAGAACAATTTAAAGCAAGTCCTGCCTTTATTCCATATTCAACTACCTTTTTATTTAATTGAGGAAGAGATCCTGGGAGCCCCATGCATATAGGACAAACATGAGTATTAGGCTTCCCACCAAATTCTGTTTTACAACCGCAATATATTTTAGTTTCTGTTGAAAGTTCTGAATGAACCTCAAGACCTATAACCGCTTTATAACCCATTTTACTCACCAACCTTTACACTAGGGATTTCTTTATGATAATTTGTAGACTGTTCAAAACTATAAGCTATTTTGAATAAAACATCCTCTCTAAAATAATTTCCCATAAGTTGAAGACCTACTGGAAGATTATTTGAAAATCCACAAGGTACAGATATAGCTGGAATACCTGCTATATTAACTGGAACTGTATATATATCAGAAAGATACATTGATAAAACATCTTTCGTTTTTTCTCCTATTTTAAAAGCTGTAGTTGGCGTAGTTGGAGATAATATTGCATCATATTTCTTAAATGCATTTAAAAAATCCTGTTTTATTAAATTTCTAGCCTTTAAAGCTTTTTTATAATAGGCATCATAATATCCTGCTGATAACACATAAGTACCAAGCATAATTCTTCTTTTAGTTTCATCACCAAAGGCCTGACTTCTAGATTTAACATATAAGTCCTGAGAGTCAGAAAAATCTTTTGCTCTATACCCATATTTTATTCCATCAAATCTAGCTAAATTTGAAGAAGCTTCCGCACTTGATATAATATAATAAGCAGACAATGCATATTCTGACAAAGGAAGTGAACATTCTTCTACTATAGCTCCGTTTTCCTTTAACACTAAAACAGCATCCATAACACTCTTTCTAATATCCGCATCTAATCCTTCTCCAAAATATTCTTTTGGAATTCCGATTCTTATTCCCTTTAAATCCTTATTTAAAGATTTTCTATATTTTGGTGTTTCTGTATTAACTGTAGTAAAATCTTTATTATCAAGACCTGCTATTGCCTCTGTTATCATAGCACAATCTTCAACATCTTTTCCTATTGTTCCAACCTGATCTAGCGTAGAACCAAAAGCTATTACTCCATATCTAGATATTCTTCCATAAGTTGGTTTAAGTCCAACTACTCCACATAAAGCTGCTGGCTGTCTTATAGATCCTCCTGTGTCAGTTCCTAAAGAAAGCGGCACTTCTCTTGATGCTACTGAAGCTGCAGAACCACCTGAAGAACCCCCTGGTACTCTATTTAAATCCCATGGGTTTTTAGTTGTTTTAACAGAACTATTTTCTGTAGAAGATCCCATAGCAAATTCATCCATATTTAATTTTCCAAGTATTATTCCATCACTATTTTTTATTTTTTCTGTAACGGTAGCATCATATGGAGATATGTATCCATCTAATATTTTAGATGCGCAGGAATTTTGAATTCCTCGTACACTTATATTGTCCTTAACGCCTATAGGAATTCCACCTAAACATTTTAGAGTTTCACCTTTTTCTATCCTAGCATCTAATTCTTTAGCTTTTTCTATTGATTGTTCTTCATTTAAATAAAGAAAAGCTCCTATATTTTTATCTACTTTCTTTACTCTTTCAATATAATTTTCGGTTAATTCTAAAATTTTTATTTCTTTTTTATCAATACTCTCTTTTAGACTATGAGCACTATTTTCAAATAATTCCAATTCGACCCCTCCTATTCAATAACCTTTGGCACTACTATATATTCTTCTAAATTCATAGGTGAATTTTTAATTACATCCTGCAAATCCATTGATTCTGTAATAATATCTTCTCTGAATTTATTTTCTATATAATAAGGATTTACAATAATGTCTACATCTTCTGTATCTAGTTCATTTAATTTTTCAATATAACCTAATACACTATTTAAATCTCCTATTAATGATTGCTTTTCATCTTCAGTAAAATCAAGTCTAGCTAATTCAGCAACATACTCTACATCCTTTTTACTAACTGACATTTTATCACTTTCCTTTCCATTATATCTAGTTTAAGAAAAACTCATTTTTTATATTACCTCAATTTTTACAGTTTGTAAATAATCCTAGGACTTTATCATCTTTTGAAAATCTTCTTCAGTTAATATAGTTATACCAAGAGCCTTACCTTTTTCATATTTAGAACCAGGCTCTTCTCCAACTAAAATATAATCAGTTTTTTTGCTAACACTTGAGGCTGCTTTTGCTCCAAGTTCTATTAATTTTTCTTTTATCTCTATTCTACTAAAGTTTTTTAAACTTCCTGTCACTACTACACTTTTATTTAAAAATGGATTTTCTACTACTTGTTCTTCTTCATAACTTGGGATAACTCCCAAATCTAATATTTCTTTGATAGTATTTAATATATTTTCATCTTTAAAAAACTCCATCACACTATAAGCAACTATATCTCCTACATCAGAAACTTCAACCAATTCTTCACTAGTTGCGCTTATTATTCTATCTAGCGTTTTAAATTTGCTAACTATATCTCTTGCTGTTTTTATTCCAACATTGGGAATTGATAGTGCAAATAAAAATGATGGTAATTTGCAGTTTTTACTATTTTCTATAGCTTTTAATAATTTATCTGTCTTTTTTTCTTTAAATTTATCTAAATTTAATAGATCTTCTTTTTTTAGTCTATATAAGTCTGCTATTGATTTCATATTTAACTTATCGAATAATTGTTCTGCTGTTTTTTCACTAAATCCTTCTATATTCATAGCTTCTCTTGATGCATAATGAACTATACTTTTTACAAGTTGAGGTTTGCATGATAATGAATTTTCACAAAATAAATGCACACCATCTTGAACAAGAGGACTTA
>JBGUER010000153.1:0-7418 GCA_041821285.1 Clostridiaceae bacterium | reverse complement strand
ACCGCCGTATACCGAACGGTACGTACGGTGGTGTGAGAGGTCGCTGAATAAAATAATTATTCAGCTCCTACTCGATTGGCAGCCTCCACCAGCTTCGCCATCTCTATACACTTCATAACTATCTCCAAATATTCCCTTTTGATGAGTGATAACAGCATCATCAAACATGAATGTTAAATCCTTTTCTACTAGGATTGTTACGCCTTGGTATTCAATAACTTCATCGTCTTCCTTTTGTTCATCCAGAACAATACCCAAACTTGGGCCGCCTCAGCCAAAGCCTTTTATAATTATTCTTACTGCGGACTTATTTTTTTTAGCTAAAGATTCCAATAGGGAATTTTTAGTATCTTCGTCAAATTGTATTTTCATTTGTATCCTCCTTATGTGGTTACCCTATAGGGGTATTTTACTATATTATAATATTAATACTGTTATTATGTCAAATAATAAAATTATTATTTGTTGAATTAATCTTACTGTTTTGTTAATATAATATATATAAATATAGTTTAAATGTATGGGGGTATTTTATGAGAACAGAAGGATTTTCTATAGCTGCGTTAGTTTTAGGTATTGTAGGCTTGGTATTAATATGGATGCCTGTAATTGGATTTGTTTGTGCATTATTAGGTTTGATATTTGGTATTGTTGGGAGAAATAAAATCAATGCATCAGAGGAACCATTATCAGGTAAAGGAATGGCTACAGCTGGATTAATCATGGGAATAATAGTTTTAGTATTATCTGTTTTAGGTTTTGTAGCTTGTGGAGCTTTATTTTCAGGATTAGAGGATACTAGTTTTTTAAGATTAATGTAAGAAAATTTAATAAAATTGTAATAATTCAGGGCTAACCTGGATTATTTTTTTGTGGTAGAATATATTAGTAATTATAAAAAAGAGGTGGATTACATGTCAAAATTAAAATTGATGACAAAAAAAGAAAAGAAGGAGCATATATGGTATTATTATAAATATCATATAATATTTGGGATATTAGCTTTAATGTTTGTTGGTGTATTAATAAAGGATACAATAAATACAAAAAATTATTTGTATAATATAACAGTTATAACTAGTGTAGAAAGCCAAGAAAAATTAGATGATTTTCAGGGAGAATTAACAGAATATATTTTAGGTGAAAAAGATGGAAAAGACCAAATAGGGGTAGATAAATACAACCCAAGTTTAAATAGTGAATCTCAATATGAATTATCTCCTACGGAAAATGAGGCATTTATGGTTAGATTTGGATCTAGTGCAATAGACTTGATACTTATTAAAAAGAACATGTTTGATGGTTTGGTTTCAAATGACGCTATGTTAAATTTAAATGATATCGATGGTTTTAATATAGAGGATTATGAAAATAAGGGCTATGAAAAAATTGATAATTATGGAATTGACATATCATCCTCTAAGAAATTAAAGGAAATAGGATTGGATACAAATGATCTAGTTTTATGCGTAAGTAGTAACAGCGAACATTCTCAGTATACTTTAGACCTAATAAAATATATTTTAAATTAAAAATAGAGAGTCTTAGGACTCTCTACATATTTATTAATGTGTTAGTTATTTTTGGAATTATTTGCTTTTTCCTTGAAAGAATACCTGGCAGATAAACACTATTATCTATAAGTTCTACGTTAAAGGTTTTGCTCACTATATCTTTATCTTTCCCTATGGCTAAAAGCTTTGAACCGTTGTTTAATATATCTGTTAACATCAGAAGGAGTAAGTTGAAATTTTCTTCTTCTGATTTTCTATTCATTAATGCTAAAATTTCTTCTTTTATATCTAAAAAGCCTTCCATATCTATAGTTCCAATTTGAGTTACTCCAATTTTATATTTACCTATATTATATACTTTTAAATCTTGAAGGAATATTTCTTCAGGTGTTTTGCCCTTTAGTGATGTTCCTGCTATGAACATGTCTTTAGCAAAAGAGTCTATATCTATATCAGCAATTTGTGAAAGCCTTTTAAGAATAAGTTTATCAACGTTAGTAGAAGTTGGAGATTTAAATAATAAAGTATCTGAAATAATAGCAGCAGCTAATAAGCCAGCTGTTTTTTTAGTAGGCCGTATTCCATTTTCAAAAAAGATATTTGCTACTATTGTTGAGGTGCTACCTACAGGCTCGTTTCTAAATATTATAGGAAATCCTGTTTCTATCGAAGCTATTCTGTGGTGATCTATTATTTCTAGAACTTCACCATCTTCAATTCCATCTACAGATTGACTTTTTTCATTATGGTCAACTAAGATTAATTTTTTTCTATTTTTAGATATTAAATGATATCTTGATATGCTTCCTACTACTTTGTTGTTTTGGTCAACAACAGGATAACTTCTATACCTAGTTTTTAACATTTTATCTTCTATATCTTCTACAAAATCATCGATTCTAAATTTTATTATGTTTTCTTTTGTCATAACATAATTTATTGGTATGCTTTGAAGAATAAGTCTTGAAGCAGTGAAAGTGTCATAAGGTGTAGATATTATTAGGCAATTTTCTTTTTTAGCAAGTTCTAATATCTCCCGCGATATTTTGTGATTTCCAGTTAATATCATTAAAGATGCCTTTTTAGTTATTACTATCTTTTGAGCATCAGATCTATCACCACAAATAACTATATCACCTTCATCTATTAAATCTTTAATATTTTCAGGCTTCATTGCAGCAGTTATCACTTTGCCGGTAAAAGTATGTATATTTTCTGGTGAATATATATAGGAACCAGAAAGGGTATCTAAAATATTTTCAATTGAAGTATTGCTTTTAGAAAGAACATTATTGTCCCATATGTCCATATAAGTTGATGTTAAACTAGATAAAGATATTATACCAATTAATTTTTGGTTTTCATCTACTACAGGCATAGTACTAGTATTGCTTTTTTTCATAATAGACCATGCTGTTTTTAGTGATATTTCTGGAGAAATAGGAGCGACTGTATCTATATATAAATCTGAAATTTGTGTCTTAACTGTTTCGATATAATTAGGAGGTGCTACATTAAAATAGTCTAAAACAAATTCTGTTTCTCTGTTAATATTTCCAAGTCTTACAGCTTGTGCATTAGTTGAGCCTGTTTTGTTTTTATATTCGGCATAACCAATAGCGGCACATATTGAGTCGGTATCTGGGTTTTTATGGCCTAGAATGTATATTAAATCTTTCATAAATATCTCCTTTGATTAGTTTTATTATATATTATAAACAAAATAAAGAGAAAGATATAGTTTTAAAAAAATAATATTTACATTTACAAATATTGGTAGTAATATATAGTTATAGTTAATATATGTAAAATATTTAATGTTTTGGAGGAGTTATGGAGACGACTGTTAAGTATTCAAGAATAATTTTATTTGTTACAGGACTTATTTTGGTTTGCGCATGTTTGTTTAATGTAAGTGGAATATATTATAACGGTAGTATAAAGATACTAATATGTTTAATATTTGATATTATTATTTTTTATCTATATTTAGTTTTAGATTTAGTATATGTTAAAGCTTATAATGGTAAAAAAAATACAGTGATAAAATATATAGTCATAGGTTTGTTTGTGTTAAGTTTATATTGCACATATATACTTATTAATAATCCTAGGTGTTTTAAATTTAATATATGCTATTATTTTAATAATTATTTTTAGTTTGGAATATTTTATCTAAGTTCATTCATATATTTTAAGGAATAGTACTTTCAAGGAGTTATAAGAATGAGCGAAAATGAGAATTTGCAAGGGAAAATAGAAGAAAAACAGGAAGTGGAGAAAACAGAAGTAGAGAAAACAGAAGTAGAAAAAATCGAAGTAGAAAAAGTGGATGATATCACCGAAAAAAAAACTAAAAAGAAATCCAATAAGGCCGTTCGATTTATACTAGTCTTATTAATTATACTTTTAGCTATGAATTCTATGATATTATATAAAATTTACATAAGAGTAAACTATACTAAATGGGAATATAAATCAATTATATTTCAACCTAGTAAGGAGAATGGAAAAACAGGAACACAAGCTGGAAGTTCAAATTCAATTGAAGTGTCTGAGCAAGAATTGAATTATTTGGGATCAGATGGATGGGAGATAGTAACAAGTTATCTTGAAATGGAAACTGCTTATCCTGATTTAAGTAGTGAAAAGGCGGGAGTTTCATTGATGACTAATGTAAGACCACAAAAACTTGTTATTATCCTAAAAAGGAAGAGAAGAGATTAATCTTCTCTTTTTATACTATATTTTTCACATTTTAAAGATATAGTCCTATGTGTAAGACCTAAAGCTTTTCCTGCTTTATTATAACTTTTATATTTTTTCATTGCTTTTTCAATAATTTCTTTTTCGTATTCTTGGAATGTTAAAAGTTCCCCATTTCTTAAATTAATAAGGTTTGATTTGTCATCACTAGAATATAAATAAAGGGGTAGATCTTCATCTTTTATTAACAATCCATCACACATATTTATAGCTCTTTCTATAATGTTTTCTAGTTCTCTTATATTGCCTGGAAAATCATAATTGTGAATTAAATTTAATGCAGAAGGTGATATTTTTGGTATTGGTCTTTGAAGTTTGTTGCTTATTTTTTTTATAAAATGTTCTACAAGAAGATTTAAATCTTCTTTTCTTTTTTTTAATGGAGGGAGAAGTATACTTAGTACGTTTAATCTATAGTATAAATCATTTCTGAACTCTCCATTTTCAATCATTTCTTCAAGATTTCTATTTGTAGCTGCTACTATTCTCACATCAACCTTGTGAGTGATAATGCCGCCAACACTTTCAAATTCTCTTTCTTGAAGAACTCTTAAAAGTTTGACTTGCATAGACAAAGGCATGTCGCCTATTTCGTCTAAGAATATAGTGCCACCATTTGCTATTAAAAATTTACCAGGTTTATTTTTATAGGCACCAGTAAAAGCGCCTTTTTCATATCCAAATAGTTCACTTTCTATTAAATTTTCAGGAATAGCAGCACAATTAACTCTAACAAATGGATTATCTTTTCTTGCTGAATTATTATGAATTGCAATTGCGATAAGTTCTTTTCCTGTACCACTTTCACCTCTTATTAAAACTGTAGATATAGAATTAGAAGCTTTTTCAGCAATGTAAAGGCAGTCTTTTAAGCTTTCACTTTGACCGATTATATTATAAAATGCCTTACCTAAATTAGAAGTTCTTCTTAATTCTTCCTTGTAGTAATTTATTTCTTCTTTTGATTTTTCAAGCTTTGCCATAAATTCTTTTATCTCATTTACTGGTTTCGCTATAGAGATAACACCTTTAAATATATTATCTATATAAATAGGTTCAACTGAAAATATAGCTTCTATATTATTTTTTTTATAAATAATATCGGATAATGATTTTCTTTTATTGAATACTTCTAATTCGAGTTCACTAGGATATATATCTAAAAGATTTTTATTTAAAATATCTTTACTTTTGATATTATAATAATTTTCATATGATGGGTTTACATAACTGACTTTTCTGTTTTCATCGATAAAACAAATGAGATCATGTGAAGTTTCAAGTATTTTAATGAATTTTTCATTTAATTCTTTCATTCCCACTAATTCAGATATATCTTGATAGGTTTCAATAGCTCCGATAACTACATTTTTGTTTATTATTGGTGATCTATTTACAAAGGTTATATGAGAATTAATGTATTCGATTTTACCCCTTTGATTATTATTATTTATCATAACGTCTATTAGCTCAGAGCTAGGATTTATTTCTTTAATAAACTTACCTAGAACATTGTGAGGTTCCATATTAAGAATATTTAGTGAATATTTGTTTATGTTTATAATATTACCACTTTGGTCAGTTACTATTATTCCTATAGGTACACTTTCTATTATTTGCTCTTTAGCAATATTATTTTCAACTAAAATATCATCTATTTTGTCCATTCTATTTTCTGAATCTTTAAGTTCATTTTTAATAAATAAAATTAATTCATTTACAGCGTTTATGGAATTTTCATCCTCTGTTTTGGAAAGGATCTCTACTTCTTCGTTTTGAGAAATTTTTAAGGAAATTACGGCTAATATACTGAAAGCAAAAGGTATTTCCATACCTGGTTTTCTTATGTATAGTGAAACGTTATATTTTCTTGATATTTCAGCGGCTTTGTTTACTAGCATCGCAGATAGTCTTATATGAAGGCCATTTCTACTTTGAATTTTTTCTGATTTAGTGTACATGAGTTTTCTCCTTGATAAATAATATCAATTATTAGTTTTTATATGGTAAATAGTATCAAGCTAATTATAGTATAAGAAATGTTTGTTTTCAATGAATAAGTGCTATGTGATATAAAATAGCAACAATTATTAGACAAAACCATTTAAATGTTGATAAATTTTATCAACATTTAAAAATTTAAATAAATATAAATAATAACTTACAATCCTCTGAAGTGGGGTTATAAGTTGTCTAATAAAATAATTTATTGTATTTTGTATTTTTGGCATGAATATTGCTCAATATATAAGTAGAATGTTAGTGGAGGTTGATAAATATGGAAAAAGGAATAGCAGTATCGTTTGGATATGCATATGGTATAGTTAAAATAAAAGAAAAACAAGATGTTGTATTTTGTGATTCTAAAGTGGAAAATCCTATAGAAGAGAAAGACAAACTACATAAAGCTATAGAAAATACAGTAAGTCAACTAGAGAAATTAAAGGAAAAAACAGTTAAGGAATTAGGTGAAGAAGAAGCTGAAATTTTCGGTGCACATATTATGTTAGCTGAAGACCCTGAGTATTTAGAAGAAATCGAAACTTTAATAATAGATGAAAAATTAAATGGTAAAATGGCTGTAAAAAATGTAACTGATAAATATTTAGCCTTTTTTGATTCTATGGAAGACGAATATATGAAAGAAAGAGCTTTAGATTTAAAAGATGTATCTCAAAGAATAATATTAAACATAGATGGTGATGTTTTTAAAATAGAAGATGTTGTTGAGGATAATACTATTATAGTATCACATGATTTAACTCCTTCTGATACAGCAGAATTAGATAAAGATAAGGTGATTGCATTTTTAACAGATATAGGAGGCAAAACTTCTCATACTGCTATAATGGCAAAATCCTTAGAAATTCCTGCTATTGTTGGATTAAACGATATAACTTTAAAAGTTAAAGACGGAGATTATGTTATAGTAGATGGAGTTTCAGGAGAAGTTATAATAAACCCTAATCAGGACATAATAAAGCAGTATCAAATAAAAAAGAGTGATTTCATTAAAGAAAAAGAAGAGTTAAAGAAATTGAAAAATGTAGAAACAAAAAATAAAGATGGTAAAAGAATTGAGATATCTGGTAATATAGGAAGTACCGATGATCTAGACAAAGTAATAGAAAATGGGGG
>JBGUER010000152.1:0-7423 GCA_041821285.1 Clostridiaceae bacterium | reverse complement strand
AGTTTTTTCCACAACTGGAACATGCTTTTCTTTTGCTGCGTCTACAGTATTTTCTAATAAACGTGTCATTGGCTGTCTACAACAAGTTAAAGTTCCACCTGCGCTATGAACTACCTCAACAATATTACCACATACCTCGCATTTAAAAATATCTCTTATTCCTGTCATAATATTCCTCCTATTTATTAAATTAGTATAACCATTAAATATTTATCTATAACTATTTCTATACTAAATCAAAAAATCCTTTTTTTACTTAAATATAACCATATTTATATAATAAACATATAAATTTACAAATTGCTTCCCTCTATGTGAAATTAAAAAAAATTTCATGTAATTATTTATTATTTAAATGGAACACTAATAGTAAATAAGAAATTACCATAGTGTGATTTTCTTAAATAAACTAATGAGAGGCGATAATATGAATAAAAAAAATTGCATATATCTACCAAAAGAACGAGAAAATTTGAAAATTTATTCTAAAGAAGTTGAAATGTATAATAAAAAATATAACATTAATTTACCAGACCCTTGTAAAGATCCTATAGTTACTAATAATATAATAAATGTAGAATTTGATTACACTTAAAATTAACTCCCACTTATTTATTTAATAAGTGGGAATTTTTTATATTTTCATCAAAATTTTATGAACCGAATCATCTTCTAAATGGATGGAATCCTGCATTTTTTCACCATCTAAATACAAACCTTTCTTATCACCTCTTTCTACCTTTATTTCATATACAGAATTTTTCCATTTATATCTAATTTCAAATTCATTAAAACTATCAGGAATGCATGGGTCTATAATAAGATTATCACCAAATACCTTAAGACCTAATATTCCTTCTACCGAAACTCTATACATCCAACCAGCAGCACCAGTATAATAACTCCAGCCACCTCTTCCTACATGAGGCTCCTTAGCGTATATATCAGCTGTCATAACATAAGGCTCTACTTTATAAATTTCACAAGCTAATTTATTATTAGAATGATTTATAGGATTTATTTGACTAAACATTTCATAAGCCAAATCTCCTTTTTTTAACATTATTTCCGCTAAAATCACCCAAACTGAAGCATGCGTATATTGTCCTCCATTTTCTCTAACTCCTGGAACATAACCTTTTATATAACCTGGCTCGAGTTTTGATTTATTAAATGGTGGTGTTAGAAGAAGAAGCATACCCTTCTCCTTCAAATATAAATTATCTTCAACAGCCTTCATTGCCCTAAGACTTTTTTTAATATCTCCTGCGCCAGAAATAACAGACCAAGATTGAGACAACGAATCTATTCTACATTCTGTGTTTGATGACGAACCTAAGGGTGCTCCATTATCAAAATAAGCTCTCCTATACCAATCTCCATCCCATGCATTTTTATCTATATTTTTCTTTATAAACTCTAACGTTTCTTTATATTTAATAACTCTATCTAAATCTTGTTTTTCTTCACATATTGGGATAAAATCCTTTAAAATAGAAGCTATAAACCATCCTAGCCAAACACTTTCTCCAAGACCTTTATTTCCAACTTGGTTCATACCATCATTCCAATCACCGCTACCCATTAATGGTATATTGTGACTACCAAATTTCAAGCTTCTCTCTATTGCTCTTGTGCAATGATCATAAATTGATCCTTCAACATTGGATTTCCTTGCTATGCTATACCTTTCATCCTCATATTCACCTAAAAGACTATCTTCTATATATGCCACTTTTTCTTCTAAAATCCCTCTATCATTTGTTGTCTTTATATAATCAATAACAACATAAGGTAACCATAAAAGGTCATCAGAAAACTTAGTCCTTATTCCACTTTCAACATACGGATGCCACCAATGCTGCACATCTCCTTCCAAAAATTGCCTTGATGCACTGTATAAAATATGTTCTCTTTCTATAGATGGATCAATATAATGCAGACTCATTACATCTTGAAGTTGATCTCTAAATCCAAAAGCTCCTCCACATTGATAAAATCCTGTTCTAGAAAGTATCCTACAACATAAAGATTGATAGAGCAAATACCCATTTACTAATAAATCAAAAGACTTATCTGGAGTTTTAACCTGTATTTTATTTAATATTTCTTCCCAATATTTTTTAGTTATATTTAATTCATTAAAACATTTTTCTCTATTTTCATATTCACTTATTATTTGGTCTATTTTTTCTGTATTATCTTCCTCTCCTAGTATTACATAAATATATTTTTCTTCTTCTTTTTTAATTTTAATTTTGCTTTGACTGCATAAACAAGGATCAAACCCTGCTCCAAAAACACTTGATAACTCTTTTTTTTCAAGTCCGTTAGGAGCTTCTAAGCTTCCGCATTTACCAATAAAATCATCCCTTGATGCTGTATATGACGTTTTTTCTCCACCATAAATTTTAATATATGCTATTAAATCTTTAAATGGTATATTATAAGGATTCTTGCAATACACATAATTTTTATCTTTATTAAAATAGGAAGTTATATTTTGCGTGGTATTTTCTTTTACTACACCCATAACAAGATCTACATAAGCTGTAACAGATATAATTCTATCCTTACTGCTATTATTCCTAAGTTTTATAATAGACACCTTAACATTTTTATCCGCGCTTACAAAACATGTTAGTTCTCCTACTATACCATTACAATAATGTTTAAAAGTTGAATAGCCAAATCCATGTTTAACTATATACTCTCCTTTATCTCTTATTGGCTTTGGTGTAATACTAAAAATATCACCTGTTTCCTCATCTCTTAAATAAAATAATTCACCTTCACCGTCTTTAACTGGATCATTGCTCCAGCTAGATATTTTATTTTCTCTGCTATTTTTACACCAACTATAAGCTACTCCCATTTCAGAAATCAAAAACCCAAAATTTTTATTTGCTATTACATTACACCAAGGAGCAGGCGTGTTTTTATAATCCTTCAATATTATATCGTAGGTCCTATCTTTTTCATTAAATCCGCCATATGAATTATTAAAAATAAGATCTTCTTTTTCATAACTAAATGATTTTGAATTATATGCTTTCTCCTTTTTAGTTATAATATTATTATCTTCTATCAAATAATTTTTTTCCTTTATTTGCGACATAATAGACCCTTTAGAAGAATCTAAAACTATCCTAGCTAAAGCAAACAAAAGATTTTCAACTTCTTTATCTAAAGAGGATTCTTGAAATATAAATAATGAGCCTGCATTTATCTTATTATATTTCGAATTACTACAAGATGTTAATTCACAAGCTCTATCATACATTGGATGACTATAAGTTGAATTATCATAAGATAATACTACCACATCAAGTTTCAATCCTTTCATGGTAAGATACTCATAAGCCTTTATAGTTTGATTTAATAAATTAATTCCTCTATCTTTACTTATTTTCAATAACACTATGGGACTATCACCACTTATTCCATAAGCCCAAAGGCTACTTTGCCCTAAAGTAATATTTTTAATATTATCCTCTCTTTTTAAACAAGTTGAATTAATATATATAATTTTAGCTGCCATTAATTGAAATAAATTTGCCTCTGATGCTTTTAATGATAGATATTTTAGTTCTAAGTCCTTCTCTATTTTAGATAATTGAAAAGTTCTATTTATTTTTTCCATATACTTATACTTCTTAGAAATAACCATTATCTGCTCTATTGTATCGCAATAAGCAGTGGTAAATGCAATAATCGCAGATTTATGAGGTTTTATTTTTATTCTTTTTCTTATTGCTATTATTGGATCTATAACTATTCCTTTAGTATTTTTTAGTGTTATATTCATTTGCATGGCATACGGATTAGTCAGATTTCCACCTCTTCCAATAAAATTAAACCTACTACTTTCAAAAGTAGTTAACCCTATTTCTTCTCCTTGAACTGCTACCGTCTGCATTAAATATCTATTTTTTTCTATCTGTTGTCTAGGTCTACGAAATGCATATAAAGTTTCTAACTCCTCAATATAATCTGTATTTATGAATAAATTCGAGAAAGCTGGGTGAACTAGGTCCTGATTGTATGGAGCAATAGTTACCTCTAAATAACTAGTTATTTCTATAATTGCTTCATCTTCTCTTTCATTTTTTATAGTCATCTTTTTTACTTCACAATTATCTTCCTCTGACAATGTTATTTCTGTATCGGTATTTATACCATTGTTTTCCATGTGAAATTCAGCTTTATCCAAATTAAAACAAACCCTGTATTTATCACTATTTTTTTTGCAAGGTTGATAAGTTGAACTAAAATAATCATCATTATCTACATCTTTAACATATATAAATGAACCTAAATCATTTTTTATACTATCTTGTCTCCACCTATAAAAGTAAACTTCATTATTTTTACAGTATCCACTTCCACTATTAGTTATCATTAAATGAGTCTCTCCATTTGATAATAATAAAGTTTCAACTTCTTTGTTTTTACATGTGCTATAATTTCTTACAATATCATTTACCTTATGATAACTTCCTAAATCTTTAGAAATACCATTTTCTCTATTATAGACTATTTTCTTTATATTTCTTTCCTCAAGCAAAAGTTCAGTTGCTATAACCTGGGGAATTCTATGAAATCTATTTTGTAATATATCATTATTAAGTACATTATCTAAAGCCAAAAGACTCATTCCTAAATGATGCACCATAAAACATTTTACGATCTTACCCTTTGTTGCTCTCCCCTTTGTAAAATCTATAGCCTCATAAAATCCATATCTTCCTTCTCCTCCATATTCGGATATCCTTTTCATATTTAAAATTGAAGCTTTAAAATCAACCATAGATGCTAAAATTGTTGCATATGGGGATATAACTAATTCATTAGCTAGACCTCTTTTTAAACCTATTCCTGGTACCCCAAAGGCTTTATACTGATAGTTCATATTAAGATCAAAATTATAATATGCTGATTCTGATATTCCCCAAGGTATCTTTTGATTTTTCAAATAGTGCTCCTGTCCTTCTACCACCGATTTATATGTTTGATCAAGCAATGATCCCTTAAAATTTTTCATTATAAGTAAAGGCATCAAATATTCAAACATTGTTCCACTCCAAGATACTAGTCCTCTAGATTTGTTACCCATATAAGCAGTTGGCCTTCCTAGATTAAACCAATGTTTAGTATTAACATCACCTTTTGAAATAGCAACAAAACTAGCTTGCCTCGATTCTGATGCTAATAAATCATAATAGCAACCGTCTAAAGCGTCCCTTTCTATATTATATCCAATAGAAAATATATCTTTATTTTTACTATACAAAATAGAAAAATCCATATCTTTTACCATCTGGTCTAATTTTTTTACTATTTTATATAATTCTTCTCCATACTCATTTATATTAGCTTTAGCTTTCACGTATATTAATCTATTTTTAGAATTACTTCTATATTCAGGGTAAAATTTATAAATATCCTTAATATAGCTCAAACATTGATCTTTAAGTTTTTCACACCAATAAAATTCACTATTATTTTTTTTCTCAATTGTAGCTGATTTTTTAACCATATCTATTAGTAATGATAGTATATTTTCCTTCTCTATATCATCTTCTAATTTAAAATAATCCTTTATATTTAAGTTTTCATAAATTTCTTCGTTGCTAAGATCTACTACATCTCTTAATCCCCTAAAAAAATTTTTATTTATATCATTATCTGCTATTATATCTTTTAGCCCTTCTTCAATTACCCATAAATACCCTGCCAAATTACCACTATCAACTGTAGATATATATTTAGGATATAACGGAGTCATATTTTCTATATCATACCAATTATAAAAATGTCCTTTATACATTTCCAATCCATCAATTGAATTCAATGAATTTTTCAACCTTTCTGTAATACTTGCAACCCCTAAATACCCCATGTCATAAGCCGCCACATTAGCTAAAAGTGTCATTCCTATATTCGTAGGTGATGTTCTCATTGCAAGACCCCTGTAGGGTTCTTCTTGGAAATTATCCGGAGCAATATAATTAGTATCTTTATTTACAAAATCCTCAAAATAAGCAAAAGTTTTTCTACTTATTTTTCTGAATTCCTTCTTTTCTTCTCTATTTAATTGTTGTTTATTAGTTTTATAATCAATACTTATATAATATGCGGTAATAGGGCTTAATATCCAAAATACACAAGTTAATAAAATATCCAAAAAAATTTCATAGGATACTAAATATGCAGATATTAAAATAACTAGAGTTATTACTAAACTTGGAATGAACTTTTTAATATATTTATATATATTATTTTCTTCTTTTTCTTCCACGTCCATAGAAGTCTGCCACTGGAGCATATTTTTTTTAGTAATAAATACCCGTACTAAAGTTCTCCCTATTGCATCTATCATTAAATAACCTTGATATGGCAAAAATGAAAATATTAAAAAAAACTGTTCTATAATATACTGTATCTTTAAAAAATCTCCTGAAAGCCCTATTCCCTTTATAGGTGCAACTACTGTATCTGATACATCAAATATAATAGGACATATTAATGATGCAAAAGCGATAATTAAAAATATCTCCTTTTGTGGCAATAATAATATACTAAAAAGGATCAAAATTAAAATAGATGGAACTACTAAACTTCTTCTTAAATTATCAATTATTTTCCATTTAGAGAGTTTATTTAGTTTACTATTTTCAAGAAAAACCATAAGTTGCCAGTCTCCTCTTACCCATCTATGTAGCCTTTTACCATAAGCTATATAATTAGCAGGAAACCCATCTATAAGTTCTACATCAGTTAATAGTCCACACCTAGTAAGGCAGCCTTCTAACAAATCATGACTTAGAACAGAATTTTCAGGTATTTTTTTATCTAGTAATTTATTAAAACTATCTACTTCATATATACCTTTTCCAGTAAAAATACCTTCATGAAACATATCTTGATAGACATCAGAAATAGCTGTAGTATACATATCAAAACCTGTCTCTCCAGAGAAAATTTTTGAATAAGGGGTTCTATTAGCACATTCGCTGCTGACTTTTATTCTTGGTTGCATAATAGTATAACCTCTAATTACCATTTCATCTTTTATAATTGGTTTGTTTAAAGGATTACACATAGCACCTATTAATTTTTCTGCAGCATTTCTTGGAAGATTTGTGTCGCAATCTAAAGTTATAACATACTTTGCATCCATTAAATTTTTAATATCAGAACTTATAATATTATATGTTGTATTTTTATCTTCTCTTATTAATCTATTAAATTCTAAAAGTTTCCCTCTTTTCCTTTCCCACCCCATCCAAGTATTTTCTATATCATTATATTGTCTTTTCCTTTGGAAATAAAAAAATATATCTTCATCTTGTTTATATTTTTCATTTAATTTTTTTACTATATCTATACCTGTTTTAGAAATATCTTCATCACCTGTTTC
>JBGUER010000151.1:0-7427 GCA_041821285.1 Clostridiaceae bacterium | reverse complement strand
GGAAATTTTAAAGGTGATAAAGTTAAAATGTCTAAACGTGGTACACGTCTTGGTAGAAGAGCTCTATATGCTGTAGCTTTAGCTTCTATTAGAACTAAACGTAATGGCGAAGCTACGAACCCAGTTTTACTTAAATACTACCAAGAAAATCTCAAGGGCAAGAAGGCAAAGGTTGCTTTAGTTGCAGTTATGCACAAGCTTATCAATTACCTGTTTGCTGTTTTAAGAGATCAAAAAGAGTACCAAATTAGAGACCCTAAATTACACCAGAAAATGTTCTTAGAAAACAACTCTAGGCAAGTAGCTTAATTAACTATACACCACCCTTTTTTTTCATTGTTCGTGTTTTAAAATGGTCTTTTTGTTGTACTCAAAATTAATTCTAATAAATTTAAAAATAATTGTTGACTTTAATTAGCTGGTCTTTATTATATTTTATCCAATATACCTATTTTTCATAATTATAATATTAAAAATTATAATATCTATATTATTTATATTATTACATATATTTCTATTATTATGTTTACATTTAAAACCATATATAGTATAATTACTTTTAGGTTACATATCTTATATGTAATTTTGGCAAGTTTATTTTAAATATTTTTAAATTAATTACAATATATTAATAATATATTGTAATTTTGTATTTTAAGGCATAAATACATTTTTCGACAATATTTTTGATAATAACTAAATAAATGTAATATTATACGAAATAGGAGATTATAATGCGTAATATTGAGAAAAAAAGATTGGGAGATATTCTCTTAGGAACAGGTAAAATATCCTATTCACAATTAGAAGATACTCTGCTAAAACAAAAATCAACTGGTAAACGATTAGGCGATATATTTATCGAAGATGGCATTTTAACTAATGAGGATATTCTAGATGCTCTTCATATACAACTTAAATTGCCAAGAGCTGATCTTTCTAGAATGGATATAAAAGAAGAAACAGTAAAACTTGTACCTGAAAATTTAGCAAGAAGATATAATCTAATAGCTGTTGGTTTTTCAGAAAATGATGAAAATAAACTAATAATAGTAATGAACGATCCATTTAATTTTTTTGCAACAGATGATGTTAAAATTGCTACAGGCTACGATACAGAAATAATGCTTGCTACAAAAAAGGAAATAAAAGATTCTTTAGATAAATATTATTCATCTCAATATGTTCAAATGGCTGCAGATGAACTTAAAAATTCTGAACAAGAAGAGATATCTAAAGAAGATGAAGCATCTTTAGAAGATATAAAAAATGCCCCTGTGGTTAAACTAGTTGATACTATAATATCAAATGCAGTTAAAGCGAAAGCTTCAGATATTCATATAGAGCCCTTTGATAAATTTGTAAAGATAAGAAATAGAGTGGATGGTGTTTTGATTGAAGTTCTGCGAGTAGATAAAAAAACTTTAGGCGCTTTAACTACAAGAATAAAAATTTTAGCTAATATGAATATAGCTGAAAAAAGAATCCCTCAAGATGGAAGAATAATAACAAATGTAGATGGAAATCAATACGACTTAAGAGTATCGTCCTTGCCTACGGTTTATGGTGAAAAAGTAGTAATAAGAATCTTAAGCAAACAAGGTTTCTTAATAGGCATGGACAAGCTGGGATTTTTTAAAGATGATATGGAAAAAATAAATAGAATTCTTTCTGTTCCCTATGGAATAGTTCTTGTTACAGGACCTACAGGAAGTGGAAAATCTACAACTCTGTACACTATGTTAACTAGTTTAAATAAATCAGATGTTAACATAATAACTGTTGAAGATCCTGTGGAATACACTATGGAAGGAATAAATCAGGTAAATGTAAATAATAAAGCGGGGTTAACTTTTGCATCTGGTCTAAGATCAATTTTAAGGCAGGACCCTGACATAGTAATGATAGGTGAAATGCGAGATAACGAAACCGCTGAAATTGCAGTAAGGGCCGCAATAACAGGACATAAAGTTTTAAGTACTGTTCATACAAATGATGCACCTTCTACAATAGTAAGACTAATAGATATGGGTTTAGAACCATATTTAGTATCAACCTCCGTATCGGGTGTAGTAGCTCAAAGACTTGTTAGAAGAATATGTCCTTATTGTAAAGAAGAATATAAAGCATCAATCCATGAAAAAAAAATACTAGGTGTACGTGAAGATGAAAATTTAACACTTTATAGAGGGACTGGATGCAGCTATTGTGGAAATACAGGATACTCAGGCAGACTTGGCGTCTATGAAATAATGGAGATAACACGTGAAATTAGAGAATTTATAGCTGAAGGTAAGAATACCGATGAGGTAAGAGACTTATGTATTAAGTCTGGTATGAAAGATCTTAGAATTTATTGTACTAAGCATGTACTAATGGGTAACACAACAGTAGAAGAATTAATAAAAATAACTTTTATAAAGGATTAATGCATTGATAATAAATTGATTATATGTAATTATAAGTATTATATTTTGTAGTTGTAAAATAAATAGTTTTTTATATTAAATACATGGAGTGATAATATGCCATTATATGAATATGAAGCAAAAAATAATATGGGAAATGTAATAAAAGGTACAATGGATGCCTCTGATAAAGAAGGCGTAGTGCGTAATTTAAGAGGTAAAAGTTATTACCCTGTTACTATAAAATCTAAAAATACCTTTGGAGAAATAAATCTAAGTGATTTAAAAAAAGTTAAATTAAAAGATATTTCAATATTTTGTAGACAGTTTTCAGTAATGCTGTCAGCAGGTCTTGGCATATTAAGAGTGCTTGAGATATTAAAACAGCAAACTGAAAATAAAAAACTTCAAGAAGAAATAGCAGAAATTTATGAAGATGTACAAAAGGGAAAATTAATATCAGACGCTATGAAAAAGCAAAAGGATTTCCCAGATATGCTTTGTAATATGATAAAAGTAGGAGAAAGCTCAGGTACTCTAGACAGAATAATGGATAGAATGGCAGATTACTACGAAAAAGAGTATAAACAACAAAGAAAAATTAAATCAGCGCTAACATATCCTATGATAATAGTAATAGTTGCAATAGTAGTAGTCACATTACTTGTAATAAAAGTAATACCAATCTTTGTAACAATGATTCCAGAAGGTACGGCGATTCCATTACCTACAAAGATAGTACTAGGAATAAGTAATTTCATGCAAAAATTTTGGTGGTTAATATTTTTGGCAATTGTTTTATTAGTTTCTTTGCCTAAACTTAGGAAAACACCAAAAGAAGAGAGAGAAGATCAGTGGAAATTAAAAGTCCCTGTACTTGGGAAAATATACACTAAAATATATACAGCAAGCTTTGCTAGAACCTTCGGCATATTGTTATCTAGTGGTGTTCCACTTCTAGATAGCATAAAAATATGTGGGGATGTAATAGGAAGTAAAACTATAAAAACAACACTTGATAATTTAGAAGATGAAGTTAAAAAAGGATCAACTATTGGAACAACTTTAGAAAGCAAAAACCTATTTTCTCCTATGCTAGTTCAAATGATAAAAGTAGGAGAAGAATCTGGAACTTTAGAACAAGTTTTAGATAATACGGCAGACTTTTATGACGGTGAGGTAGAGGCTGCAACAGAACAGTTAACCACCATGATAGAGCCATTAATAATAGTGGTACTTGGAGTAGTAGTAGGATTTATTATAATATCCGTACTTTTACCAATGCTTTCTATGTATGATGCAGTAGGGCAGATGTAATAATTAAGAAATAAAACAATTTAATTTGTTTTATATAAAAAATTAATATACTTAAGGAGGAATTATTAATGAAAAAAAGAACAAAGAAGAAAGGGTTTACACTAATTGAACTTATTGTGGTTATTGCTATCCTAGGAATTTTAGCTGCAATAGCAATCCCAAGATTTTCGAATATCCAAAACACGGCAAAAGTAAAGGCTGACGTTTCAACTTATGATTCTATTACAAGGGCAATTACAGTAGGCGTTGCTGATGGAACAACCATAACGGTTACATCTATTACTGCTACATCAGATTCTGACGGTAAAATAACAACTGTCCCAGCTGACATATTACAAACCGGTTCATCATTTAAGCTTTCTGAGAATTTTAGCAAAACATTTACTTGGACAGCTGATTTAACTACTGGTGAAGTAACACCACCAGACATTACTGACGGTAAAATTACTGGGGTTGTAGCACCTTAAATTCAAATTTCATCCCCGGGGTACATCCCCGGGTGTATATCTACATTCTAAACTTTATAAATTAAATATATATATCCGTTATTGTTTAATTTATAAAATTTAAAATATTTAGAGGAGATGAGTACTTGAAAAAGGACTGTATTGCTATAGACATTGGAGAAGATTATATAAAAATAATATACGGAAGTCAAAATAAAATAAAAAACTTTGGATTGATAAGAACGCCTAAAGACAGCATAGTAGATGATAAAATTGTTAATGATCAAATAATTCAAGATATAATAAAAAAATATATATTAGATAATAATATTAAAAAGAAAGATGTTTTATTTTCAATTCATGGACAAGATGTCATTGTACGACATTTAGAAATTCCTCTTATGGATGAGAAAAACATTAAAGATTCTATAGATTGGGAAACCAAACAATATCTTCCTGACTATGGTAATAATCATTATATTGATTTTGAAATATTAGATAAAATTAATACAGAGGAAGAAAAGATATTTAAGATTTTAGTTGTAGCAGTTCCTAAAGAAAAAGTGGACATACTTTATAAAATTACAAAAGATATTGACTTAAATCTTGTAGCTGTTGATTTAACTGCAAATGCTATATCTAGAGTATTTAGAAATATAAAGGATTACCCTAATAGTTGCGGTATTATTGAAATTGGTGCATCTAGTTCAATACTAATGGTATTAGAAAATGGCAAATTAATAATAGAAAGAGAAATACCTACAGGTTTGTTTTCTTTTTTAGGTGAAATTTCAAAAGATGAAACTTTAGCAGCAGGAGAAGCTTATGAATACTTAACAAAAAGATTTAATATAGCTAATGTTAATGAGAAGAATGAAAAAGATAAAAATATATATAATAAAATTGAAAGTTTATGTGAATCTTATAGTAAAATAATTCAGTTTTATACAAATGGTAAAGTAAAGAAAACAATAGATAAAATATATATTACAGGAAGCGGAAATGTCATTGGTGGTTTAGAAAGGTATGCATCTAACTATTTCAACACTTCTATAGATATTGTAAAATCAGCAAGTCAATTTGGTCTTAAAATGGAAATACCACAAGAGCTTGATTTTAAATATTTTACTAGTTGTGTAGGTTTGTTATTAAGGAAGGAGTAAAATATGAGAGAATTAAATTTAATTCCTTATGAAATGAAAGAAAAAAATATAAAATCACAAAAAAATAGAAAATATGCTTCTTATGGGATATTGGTTTTATGTATTGTATTTATAATTGCCTATTTTCCACTTGTATATTCAAACAACTTGGAGAAAAAAGCCACAAATATAAAAATAGAATTAGATAATAAGGCTTATATAACTGAAAATTATAACCAAGTAGTAGCTTCTATAAACGGTATTAAACTTCCTATATCGCTTGCTGAAGAAGTAGATAATAATAAAGTATTTTTATCAACAACAATAGATAATTTATCTAAATACGTACCTAAAAATATTAATTTTACCACTTTTTCTTATCAAGAAGGTGGTATATATATCGATGGTGAATCATCAAGCTATAACAGTTGCTGCGAATTTATAGCTAATTTAGAATTATCAAAAGAGTTTTCAACTGCTATAATTAGCAATATTAATTTGGAAGAAGAAACAAGAATCTATAGTTTTACAATTACTATACCTCAAAAGGGGGTAGCTAACGATGAGCAAACTAAGTAAAAATGAAAAAATATTATTAGTGATATTAGGAGTAGCAATAGTGATTTATTTATATTATACATTTTTTCTAACTCCTGTATTAAATACTATTTCAACTTCAAAAGAGAATATTACTAGTTATAATACAGAATTAGACAGCTTATCTGCCAAAGAAGTAGAAACAGGAAAAATGGAAACACAATATGATGAATTAAAAGTACAATATGATGGCATTACCAAAAGATATCCAAAATTTGAAAAAGTGCCACAAATAGCATATGATATTAAAATTATAGCAGATAAAAATAACATAGAATTAACTACTGCAAGTTTTGGAGAAAAATCCAAAGTTGGCGATGATTCAACAACTGAGACCACAAATAACAATTCAGTTTCAACTGTTCCAGAATTATATTTTGTGCCATTAACTATGAATATTTCAGGAAGTTATATTAATGCAAAAGCTTTTATTAAAGATTTAGAAAATGAAACTAGATCAAGTAGAATTGTTAGCTCAACTATGAATGCAGATGAAAATGAAATTAATGTATCTATCATTTCTAATATGTATTTCATAACAGATCCTAATAATACAGATGATAATTCTTATGATTTTAATAATGCAACATATGGTAAATCTGATTTATTTAACTAGATTGTCTTCTAATATAAATCATCTAGTTAAATAAAATTATTGGTGATAGAAGGAGTGGACATGCAGCATATATATAATAAAAAAAATCATAAAAAAAATGGAGCAGCATTAGTACTTGTATTAGTTACTTTTTTGGTTATTTGCATCTTCACTGCAATTATTTCTAGTATAATAGAAACTAATTTAATGCAAGCAAAATCACAAGAAAACAGTATGAAAGCTTACTATTTAGCATTATCAGGTTCAGATTTATGTTTTGCAGCCTTATTACAAAAGGGTCCATCTGGAGATAATGATACTTTACTTTATAAAAGATTTAACCCTACTAATGTTGCACCATCACCCTTAACAGATACTTTAACCTTAGACGGAGGTACAGTAGATATTACAGTAACTTCTATGCCTAATGATGCATACGGAGAACGTTGGGTAGAGATTAAATCTATTGCAAAGTTAGATCACTCTACCACTAAAAAAACAGTAATTCTTCAATTTCAGTTTTCTAATCCCTCAATACAAAAAAAATCCTAATAATAAATAAACGGAATGTAAGGTGAATGTAATGAAATTTCATAAAAAAAAATCAGGATTTACACTTTTAGAACTTATTATTACTATAGCACTTTTAGGTCTTGTATCCTCAATGGCTTTTTCTATGTTAAATTTTGGGACAACTGTGTTAAATAAAAGCGAAGATGAATATGAATTTCAGTTTTCTACAAGAATGACATTAGCTGCTACAAGCAATATTATCCGTTATTCAACAGCTGTATTTACAATCCCTCAATCTAGTTTTCGCTGTGATAACTTAGATTCTGGTTGGGATTATATTGATATACATGAAGTTGAAATAACTCCTGCTAAAGATGGCAATCCCGCTGTAACAGGGAATGAAATTGTA
>JBGUER010000150.1:0-7550 GCA_041821285.1 Clostridiaceae bacterium | reverse complement strand
ACTTGCTATGAGCATATTTGGAAAATCTTTTGGAAAACGTATCTCTGGAACCATAATAAAAGATGGAAAAGAAATTCATTTAAATAGCGTTAGAAAAGCAATAGATAGTGGACTTGCATATTGCACAGAAGATAGGAAAAGTTCAGGACTTGTGCTTAATCAACACATAATGGGCAATATATCCCTTGCAAATCTAAAAAAAATTAGCAAAAATAAATTTGTAGATGATAATAAAGATATTCAGGTTGCAGAAGAGTATAGAAAAAAATTAAATATTAAATCTTCTAGTAGCTATCAAAAATGTGGAAATTTATCTGGTGGAAATCAACAAAAGGTAGTTTTAAGTAAATGGATATTCACAGACCCAGAAGTTTTAATGTTAGATGAACCAACAAGAGGAATAGATGTAGGTGCAAAATATGAAATTTATACTATTATTCAAAAACTTGCGGATCAAGGAAAAGCAATAATGTTTATATCCTCTGAATTACCTGAAATATTAGGTATTTGCAATAGAATATATGTAATGAATGAGGGAAAAATTGTTGGGGAATTAAGTAGTGAAGAAGCTTCACAAGAAAGCATAATGAAATGTATAATGCAGTGTAATATGGAGGGAAAATAATGGACAATATAAAAAAAATATTTATGAATAATATAAGACAATATGCAATGATTATAGCATTAATATTAATAATGGCATTTTTCCAAGTTAAGACAGATGGAACTTTGTTAGTTCCTATGAATATTGCCAATTTGATCCTTCAAAATGCCTATGTATTTATTTTAGCAGTAGGAATGACAATTTGTATTTTAACAGGAGGGAATATTGATTTATCGGTAGGGTCACTTTGTGCCTTAGTAGGTGCAATAGCTGGTACTCTTATGATAACTATGAAGATGAACATAGTACTTGCAATATTTATATGCCTTTTATTAGGTGCAGTTATTGGTATATGGCAAGGGTTTTGGATAGCATATGTAAGAATACCTGCTTTCATAGTTACACTAGCTGGTATGTTAATATTTAGAGGACTTACTATAACCATGCTTAAAGGATTAACTCTTGCTCCTTTTCCAGAAAAATTTCAAAATATTAGTTCAGGGTTTATACCAGATATATTTCATGGATTTGGTTTAGAGTTAAATTTTACAGCTATCGTTGTAGGAATAGTTATATCAGCATTATATCTAGTAGTACAGATTAAAAATAGGTCAAAGAAACAAAAGAATAATATCGAAAATACACCTATTTATTTATTTGCAATTCAGATAATAGTTATGATAGGAGTTATAAATTTATTTTTCTATTGGCTAGCAGCGTATAAAGGTATTCCTATAGCTCTAATTATTTTGGGTGTACTTGTTATAGTATATTCAGTGTTTACAACAAGAACGGTGCCAGGAAGATATATTTATGCTATGGGTGGAAATGAGAAAGCAGCAAAACTTTCTGGAATTAATACAAATAGAGTTTTATTTTTAGCTTATGTAAATATGGGAGTATTAGCTTCTGTGGCAGGTATGATGTTTGCGTCTCGTATTAATTCTTCATCTCCTCAGGCAGGACTTAATTTCGAGCTAGATGCTATAGCTGCTTGTTTCATAGGTGGGGCATCTGCTTATGGTGGAGTAGGTACAGTTTTTGGTGCTATTATTGGTGCACTAGTTATGGGTGTTTTAAATAATGGTATGTCCATATTAGGAGTCGGAAGTGACTGGCAGATGACCGTTAAAGGATTAGTACTTTTGGGTGCAGTGGCATTCGATGTAGTTTCTAAAAATAAGCAAAAATCTTAAATATTATGGCATTTACTTTTATATATGGGGAAGCCCCCCTACTTTCCCTAAAATAAAAGAAGATATTCATGATAATGTATTTTGTTTTGAATATATGTCTTATATTATAAAAAAGCATTTGATTTTATCATATGCTTTTTAAATTTTGATTAAATATTTATATTTATTAAAAATTGAAATAAAATATATGATATAATATGGTATAAATTCGACAAGATATATTTATATAGGGAGAAAATATGAGAAATAATGTACTTTTATTAACAAATGAAGCTTTTTTAATAAATAATATAAAAGAATATATTGATAATGAAAATTGTTATGTCAATCAAGTTAGAATTGATTCATTAATGTTAGATGTATATAAATTAGATGCTAAAATTTTAATAATAGATTTAGATGGAAGAGAAGCATCTATCATTAGTATGGTAGACTCTATTTGTTTCAATGATTTTTTGCCAATAATATATATTTATTCTAATGAAATTTCAAAACTCACAAAAACAATGGTAGGGGAAAATATTTTAATTGAAAAAAGTAATTTGAAATATTCACTTAGAAGTTTTATAAAAAGCTGCTTGAATTTTAAGGCTAAATATGATTTATTAAATGAGAGTTATGAAGCGATAGACTCTGTAAATAGTAAAACTGACGATATTTTAAGAAATTGTGATAGTCAGGATTTTATTAAATATAATAAATCAATGCTAGAATTATTAGAATATGTTTTTGCTACTAATAGGTATTTATCAAATAAACCTAAATTTATAATAACATATATTAAAAATAAAAATAATATTTTAGCAGATATATATTATTTCACAGAATGTGGAGATTTGAAGAAAGAAGTGCCACTAGAGCTAAGTTTAGACTTTTTAGTAGTATTTGATAGATTAGTTGAAAATGAATTTTATTATAATAGTGAAGAACAGGAGCTTTGGGATGTAGATGATTATAAATTATTTTTTCCAAAAGTTGTTTCTAACATAACAGGTGAAATAAATAATTTTACTGGGTATGTAACTAGTAATATTGTGGTTTTAGCTGTAAATTATAATAGAAAAGTAACTAATTTTGATGCAGAGGTTATTAAAAGTTTATGTATTAATTATAATATGATGAATAATATTTACAATCAAATAAATACAGTTCAAGATTCATTTATATATACAATAAATGCGCTAGCTAGGGCAGCTGAGGTAAATGATGACCATACAGGATTTCATATTAGACGAGTAAATGAATTTTCTAGAATTATTGCGGAAGTTTTAGGAGCCCCTAAAACTTTTATAAAAGACATATATTATTCAGCTCAAATGCATGATGTTGGGAAGATTCATATTTCTAATGATATATTATGTAAACCAGGTAAATTAACCAATGAAGAGTTTAATATGATGAAATGTCATACTACATATGGGTCTATGATTATTGGTAATTCACCACAACTTGAGATGTGTTCAGAAATAGCTCTAAATCATCATGAAAAATTTGATGGAACGGGGTATCCTAATGGAAGAATAGGCGAAAAAATCCCAATGAGTGCAAGAATAGTTACTATAGCTGATATATATGATGCTTTAAGAAGTGCAAGACCTTATAAAAACGGATTTACTCATGAGGAAACATATAATATTATTACAAAAGGTGATGGTAGAGTTATGCCAAGTCATTTTGATTCTGTGGTTCTAGATGCTTTTATAAAAAGGAATAAAGAATTTCAAGAAATATATGAAAAAATAAAATAACCAGATTTAAAATCTGGCTATTAATTTTACTCTATACAATTTTCTAAAACTTGGTTTATAGTGTCTATTACCTTTTGAGGTGTTATAGGTTTTATTATATAATACCTAGCTCCATTTTCTAGAGCTTGAAATACCATTCTCTTTTGGTCTAATGCACTAATCATTATAATAAGGGCCTTTGGGTAAGAGCTTATAATTTTTTTTACTGCTTGTATACCATCCATTTCAGGCATAGTAATATCCATTGTTACAAGATCTGGTAAAGTCCTTTCATATTCAGAAAATGCTTTAATACCATTAGATGCTTCTGCTACAACTTGGTGTTCTGTGTTTGATAATATTGATTTTAGATTTCTTCTCATAACTATAGAGTCATCTGCAATTAATATTCTTGCCATTATATCCTCCTAGTATCTTATATTTCATGATTTATTTATAAAGATTATATCACAAAAGACAATTATACAAAAACATATATTTCGAAATGAGGTGTTTATTTTGGCCATTAGAATAAAAAAGGAAAAAGAGAAGTCTAAAAGGACATTAAAGAAAAGAATATTAAGAGCTATATCTTGGTCTAGTTTTATTACGATACTAATATTTTCAAGTATTATATTTTTATTGTTTATTATGTTTTTTAAGGCAATGGGTAATACAATATCAGATTATAAAAGTAATAAAATAGCCACAGAATTTAATTCAGGAGCAATACTAAATGAGTTAAACATTGACAATATAGATGAAATAGATAATAAATCAATAGTTTTTTTAAGATGGATAGAAAAAACGAGTCATGATATGAGTTTTTCTATGTCAGCTGTGCCTAAAAATCCTAAAATGATTAAAGATGAAGATATTTTATATTTTACTAGTATAGAAATAGTGTTAAATAATAATATTTTATACGAAACAGAAAAATCTAAAAATATTACTGAATTTGATAGTTTTTTAAATGATAAAATAGTGAACACGGAAGTTTCTACTGATATTTATGATTCGGATTCAAATGTAATTGGTTATGTAAAAATCAGTATAAATCAAGATATAACAAGTTCATACATTAAAATTTTGTTTGGTATTATGCTTTTAACTTTATTAATATCATATTTTATATCTAGATTAATTAATAGGGCAGTTACAATTCCAATATTAAAACCTTTAAATTATTTGTTAAATACTATGGAAAAAATATCTGAAGAGAACTTAGAAGATATTTCAAATATTTCTATAGAAATAAAGAAGCCGCTAGAAGAAATTGAAAGATTAGCAAATTCAACTAATAAAATAGTTTATAAAATGAAAAAATATACTGATTTGTTAAAAAGCCAAAAAGATGATTTAGAAAATCATAATGAAGAGCTAGAAGCTATGGCTGATGAACTTAAAGAATCTAATAATATGCTTAATAAAAAGAATTATGATTATCAGAATATAATGGATAATGTGGGACAAGGATTTATAACATTTGCAGATGATTTGATAATAGATGATGAATATAGTTTAGAATGTGAAAAAATATTTAAAATAAAAATAAATGCTTTAAACTTTCCAAATATTATTTATTTAAATGATGAAGATAATAAATATTTTTTAGAAAAGATTTTAAAGAAAATATTTATTTTAGAAAAGAAAACAGCTGAAGATATATATATGCCACTACTTCCAAGTGAAGTAGTAATAAATGACAGATTTATAAAAATTGAATATAAATTAGTATATGGAAATAATTTAAATAAAAAAAAGAAATGCATGGTTATATTAACTGACATAACTGAAACAAAGCAAATGGAAATGAAAATGGAAGAAGAAAAAAACATATTAAAAATGGTAGTAAAATCAGTTGTAAATTATAAAGATTTCTTAGAATGTGTAAATGATTATAAGGAATTTTATAGTTATTCTATAGATAAAATAATAGATATGGATATTCCTATCAAGAGTAAAATATATGAAATATATCGGAATATACATACATATAAAGGAAATTTAAGCCAATATGATTTGCTTAAGACAGTAGAAGGACTTCATAATATGGAAAGTTCAATTAGTTTAATTCAAAAACAAGGTAGTATAAAAGATTTGAAACAATTAAAAAGATTTGTTGATAAATTTGAAATGAATAAATGGATACAAGAGGATATGAAAATTTTAAAATCATATTTAGGTGAAAAATATTTTGATATTAATGATAGCTTTCTAATTGAAAAAGAACAATTAATGGAATTAGAGGAGCAGATGCTTAATATATTATCAAGTTCAGAATGCAAAGCATTATTGCCTAATTTTAAAATGTTAAGGTATAAATCTTTTAAGGAATTATTAAATATGTATCCAGATTATGTGGATAAATTATCTAATAGAATGGGAAAAGTAGTGAATTTTAATGAGATTCAAGGAAGTAATATTTTAGTGGATATTGATTATTATCATGATTTTACAAAGACTTTAGTTCATATTTTTAGAAATTGTTTGGATCATGGTATTGAGAGTCAAGATGATAGATTAATTATGGGTAAAAATGAAGTAGGTAACATATATTGCTCTATAGAACAACAAAAGGATAAAATACTATTAATTATAGAAGATGATGGAAAGGGAATTGATTTTGAAAAGATAAAAGATAAAGCAATAGAAAATAGATTGTATTTTAAAGAGGAAATAAGAAATATTGGACAAGAAGAATTAATTAATTTAATGTTTAAAGAGGAATTTTCAACTAAGGAAATTATTAGTGAAATATCTGGAAGGGGAATGGGACTTTCTTCAGTACTGAATGAGCTTAAAAAAATTAAAGGAAGTGTTGAAGTTAAATCAAAAATCAATGAAGGAACTAAATTTATTTTTAGTATTCCATATGTTGAAAATGAAGAAATTCAGGTGATTGAATCTGAGGAAATAATAGAATCTATTTCTAAAATAACATGCGAAATTGTTAATGATAGCACAGGAATAAAATTAATTTCCCCTTCTGATAAAAATGATATAAAGAAAACTGATAAAATACCTTTAAATAAGGTAGCTGCCATATTAAATGTAAAAGGTGTTTTAAATTTTATTTTGATTATTTCAGTAAATGAAGATTTGGCAAGGCTTATGGTAAGAAAATATGTAATAGACAGTTTAACAAATGAAGAAGAAGAGGCATATATAGAAGATGTAGTTGGAGAATTCGCAAATATTATTATTGGAAATTCAATTAAAAAGTTTGGACAAGTTGGAGAAATGCTAACCGTAGGAACACCAACTATATTATGCTATAATGGAGCTTCCATAAAATGTTCACAAAATAATATATATAGTTATTTAGTTGAAGAAGATAATTATGCTATTGGAATAAGTATTATGAATAGTTGATTAAAATATTAGGTAGGTGTAAAAAAATGATTAATGGATTTAAACTAACTGAAGAATATATCCAGTTTTATGAAGGGGTTGATAATTGGGAAGATGCTATTATAAAATCAGCTGAGCCACTTTTAAATGGTGGGTTAGTTGAACAGTCCTATATAGATGCAATGATTAGTTCAGTTAAGGAATATGGACCTTATATTGTTATTGCACCTAATATTGCAATGCCACATGCAAGGCCTGAAACAGGTTCTAAAAAAGCAGGATATAGTATATTAAAATTAGATAGACCTGTATCTTTTACAGAGGATGGTGAAAATGATGCACAATTATTTATAGCACTGTCTTGTGTAGATGAGGATAAACATATTGAAATGCTTAAAGAAATAGTTGGGATTTTGTCAGATAAAAATAAAAGGGAAAAGATATTTACTTTAACGACAAAGCAAGAAATCATTGAAATATTTAAATAAAAACACACAATATGGTTACTAAATTTGGTTTAAATTTAATATTTTGGATACATATTTCTTTGTTATGCATATAATGTATTGTAAAATTAATAAAGAAGGGTTAAACTATGTTTTTTTGTCCGTATTTTAGACAGGCGAATTGTGATGAAAAACCAATTTCTTATATAAGGGTTTTTCATGC
>JBGUER010000149.1:0-7617 GCA_041821285.1 Clostridiaceae bacterium | reverse complement strand
ATATGAATAATATTACTCTTGAATCAGTGGCGGATCATTTTTATATTAGTAAGGAATATTTAAGCAAAATGTTTAAAATACATACAAAAATGAATTTTTCTTATTATATTACAGAAAAACGTATGAAAAAAGCAAAGGAACTTATAGTAGAACAAGGAATAAAAATTAAAAATGTTGCTGAATTAGTTGGCTATGTAGATATTACTCATTTTTATAAAAAATTCAAAAAATACTATGGAATAACACCAGGAGAAATGAGGGAAAAAATTAAATTGCAATAATATTAATATTTGACTATAAAGTATTATAAATATATCAAATGAAATAATACTCTGTTAGGTTTATAGTATAGTCATAGGAAAAATAAAATTAAATATGGGGAGGAAATTAATGAAAAGAAAACTTGCAATTTTATTAACTATGACAATTGTTTTTTCACTTTTAGGAGGATGTGGGGCTAAAGATTCTAATGATGATGGTAGTAAAACTAAAAAGGTAGAATTAGATGTAATGATGAGTTTTCCACAATATACCGATCAAGTAGAAACTTATTTTGATAAGTTCAAGGAAAAAATGCTAGAAGAGAATAATACTGAGGTTACTATTAATCTAGAAATGCCAAGTTCTGAACAATACGGACAGATTCTTCAGACAAGATTGTCATCAAATGAGGCACCAGATTTATTTACAATACACGCACTTGCAGATATACCAACATATTATAACGGAGGATATTTAAAAGATTTATCTGACCAACCTTTCGCAAGTAAAATATATGATGATGTAAAGCAAACAGTAACTTATGATGGTAAAGTTCTTGCAGTTCCTTTGGAAAGTACAGCATGGGGTTATCTTTATAATAAAGATATATTTGATGAATGCAATATAACTCCACCAGAAACTATTGATGAAATGAAAGAAGATTGCGAAATATTGAAAGCAAAAGGGTATACTCCATTTTTATTATCATTTCAAGATTCTTGGATTCCGCAATTAATGACAGCGTTATCATTAGGTGGTGTTGTTTCTGGTAGCGAAACAGATTGGCTTAATAAAATGTATGAAGATAATGGTTCATATTCAGATGTATCAGAAATATTTGATATTATTGATATTATAAATAAAAATGGTACAGATAGACCTTTTGAAACAGGTTACGATAAAGGATGTGCTGAATTTGCAAATGGTAACGCAGCTATGTGGGTAAATGGTACTTGGGCAGCAGAGCCTATAATATCAGCTAATGAAGATATAAATATAGGGGTAGGTGCGCTACCAGTAAATAATGACCCAAAATCTACTTTAATAAATCTTTCTACATCAACTTCACTTGTAGTTTATTCTGGAACAGAAAAAGAGGAAATGGCATTAGAGCTCGCAAATTATATTCTTGATGACAATGATTCTTCAGATTTTTATCAAAGTATGAAGTTTAATCCTGTAGCAACTTGTCATAATTATGAACAATATTCTTGGGTTAAAGATGCATATAAATATGTTGAAGAAGGTAGAGCATATACTGATTTAGTAATTCCTAGTGCTGTAACAGATGAACAAGCAAAACTACTTCAAGAATATTATATTGGTTCAGTTACTAAAAAAGATATGATTGACACTTTAGATAAAACATTTAAAGAGGCGAACAAAGCTTCAGCAGAAGCAAATGAGGAATAAAACATACAATTAACGGATATTTAATTTAAAATGCTTTACTAAATAAATTTTAAAACGGATGTTAAATGAGCATCCGTTTTTTTAAATCAGGCAGACTGGAGGAATATATAATGAATAAAAAACTATATAAAAATGAAAATTTTTGGTTGATTATTTTTACATTGCCAGCATTCATTTTTTATTTGTTGTTTAAATTAGGCCCAGCATTTGGAGGTTTATGGTATAGCTTTACAAATTGGAATGGTATTAATCCTAATTATAAACTTATAGGAATGCAAAATTATATTGAAATATTTTCAAACGACACTTTCTTTTGGAATTCAATGTGGGTAACTTTGAAATTTGTTTTAGTTATTGTTGTTTTAGAAAATATTATAGCACTATTACTTGCTATACTTATAGAGTCTAAAAAACGGAGTAAAGGAATATTTAGAACAATTTTTTATATGCCTAATATGATAAGTATGGTAATTGGTGCATATATGTGGATGTTTATATTTACAGAAGTACTTTATTTTATTGCGAAAAATTCTGCATTAAAATTTTTAGATCAATCATGGATAGGAGATCCTACATATTCATTCATTGCAATAGTAATTGTTTCAATATGGGGTGGGGTAGGCTATTTAATGGTTATTTATATTGCAGCTTTGCAAGGTGTTTCACCATCAATGAAAGAAGCCGCTGATATTGATGGAGCAAATAATTTTCAGAAATTTCATTTTGTAGTATTACCAACGATTCGATATGCAATAACTATATGTATATTTATAACTCTTAATAGCTCTTTTCAAATTTTTGACGTGGTTTATTCACTTACTGGTGGAGGACCTGGTCGTGCCACACAGGTTGTAGCAATAAATATATTTGAAGAAGCTTTCGGACGAAATAATCGTTTTGGTTATGCTAGTGCTAAGTCAATGTTATTGTTTGCGGTAATAATGTTAATAACAGTATTACAATTAAAAATTATGAAAAGTAAGGAGGTAGATTAATAGTGAAAAATCAAAATCATAAAAAGAAAGGTTTATCTTTAATCACAACTATTATACTAATAATTGCTTCCTTTATGTGTTTATTCCCTTTGTTTATAGCTTTAGTGAATTCTTTTAAAACTAACGGTGAAATGTTTAATAATATTTTAAAATTACCTAAAACATTGAATTTTGAAAATTATACAGAGACTTTTGATAAAATGAATTATTTTAGCAGCTTAATAAATAATATTGTAATTACACTTATTGGAGTGGGTGGCATTATTATAGTTTCTTCAATGGCTGGATGGAAAATTTGCAGAACAAAAACAAAATTAAGTAAGGTTATATATGGTTTATTTGTATTTGCAATGCTTATACCATTCAATTCAGTAATGATCCCTCTTTACCGAATTGCCAATGTTTTAAATTTAAATAATTCCACATATGGTCTTGGAATTATATATATCGGTCTTGGTGTGAGTATGGCAATATTTCTTTATAGTGGTTTTACAAAGACTATTCCTATTGAGTTAGAGGAAGCTGCCAAAATTGATGGTTGTGGACAAATCGGTATATATTATAAAATAGTTATACCACTATTAAAACCAATTACTATGACAATTGCTATTATGAATGTATTATGGGTATGGAATGACTTTCAGTTACCGTTAATTATGCTACAGAATTCTAAAAATTATACTTTAGTACTATCTACTAATATGCTTTTTGGTCAATATAATAGTGATTGGACAGCTATATTAAGTGCGTTAATTATGGCAGCAATACCTGTAGTAATCTTTTATGCTTTTTTTCAAAAATATATATTACAGGGTATTACAGATGGTTCAGTAAAAGGATAGGAAGGGGGTTATTATATGAAAATAAATGGATTTTTAAAAACCTGTGGTAATAAAATATTTGATGAAAATGGAAAAGAAGTGTTACTTCGTGGAATGGGATTGGGGAACTGGCTTTTAGCCGAAGGTTACATGTGGAGATTTTTCACAAAATGTGATAGACCTAGACGAATAGAAAATTTAATAAATGAATTAGTAGGAGAAGAAAAATCAAAGGAATTTTGGAAATCTTATAGGGAAAATTATATTACTGAACTAGATATTAAAAAAATATCAGAAGAGGGTTTGAATTCTATAAGATTACCCATTAATTATCGGGTAATATTTGATTGTGAATCTGAAAAGTTGATTCCTGAAGGAATTAAGTTGGTAGATAAAGTTATAGAATGGTGCACGCGTTATAATATCTATGTAATTCTTGATTTGCACGGCGCACCAGGAGGACAAACGGGTACTAATATAGATGATAGTAAAGATGACATACCTGAATTATTTATTGATGATAATAATAGAAGATTGACTATAAAATTATGGCATGATATTGCATATAGATATAGAAATAATCCTATTGTAGGAGGATATGATTTATTAAATGAACCTTTGCCTAATTGGTTTTGTAAATATAATGATATGGTAATGCCATTATATAGAGAAATTACTGAAGAAATTAGAAAAGTAGATAAAAATCATATGATAATTCTAGAAGGTGTTAATTGGAGTACTGATTGGAGTATATTTAAAGAACTTAAGAATAAATCATTTGATGATAATTATATGATTCAGTTTCACAAATATTGGAACAATCCAGATATAGAAAGCATAGAACCATTTTTAAAATTTCGACGAGATTTGAATGTACCAATATTTATGGGAGAAAGTGGAGAAAATAATAAGTCGTGGTACACAGGTGTGTTTCAAATGTGTGAAGATTTAAATATTTCATGGAATTTCTGGGTTTACAAAAAAATGGATAATAGTAATTCATTATGTTCGATTAATACACCTGATAATTGGAGTATGATTTTAGAGTATGTAAATTCTGGTGTAGAAATTGATAAAAACAAAGCATGGGAAATACTAAAAGAATATCTTAGTAATATTAAATTTGAAAATTGTAAATATAATGAAGATGTTTTAAAATATATTTTCAGATATTTACCTGTGAAAATTCCCGCTGAATATTATGGTTATAAAGGATTAAATAAGGATTATTATGTAAAAGAATTATGTAAAAATAATTCTGGATTAAGAATCTCAGATGGGACATGTATTAACTTAGTAGAAAAAAAGGGCGAGCTTAATTTTAAACATTACAATGGAGAGGAAAAGAAAGAAAATGAAAAACTATATTTAAAGCTATCATCTAGTGAGTGGGTTAAATATAAAGTTAATTTCTTAAATGATAATAATGTTAAAATAAAATTAAGAATTATGGCTGAGAAAGACAATACAAGTGTTTCTATAAATATAAACAATGGAAGAGATGAAATAATAAATATTAAGTCATTAATATGGCAGGAAGTAACCGTATCTTACGATTCAGTAATAAATAATGATTCAAATAATATTAAATTAAAATGCAAATCAGGATGTGTTAGAATAGAGTCCATATTAATATTTAAGGGAGAATGAAAATGGAAACAAAAGATTATTATATAAATTGTAACAATGAATTCGTCATAGAAGATTATAATAATAAGAAATCATTTTCCAGTTTTCTGCCTTCCATTTCAGGATTACACGGTCAACCATTATGGGCATATTATGTAAATAGAGGTCAATGCATATCAGGATTTGGAGTTAATAATAAAGATAATAGCATTATGGAATTTCAGCCAGCTAATAAAGCTTATATGCAAACTTCTTTTCAAGGTTTTAGAACTTTTTTGAAAATAAATAATGATAAAAATCAATATTTTTATGAACCTTTTAAAGCAATAAATGAAGATAAAAAAAATGTAATAAAACAAAAAATAAAAATTACGTCATATGATTTTAAAATTGAAGAGATAAATTATGAGATTGGAATAAAGGTGGAAGTATGTTATTTGACTTTACCTAATGAAAAAATAAGTAGTTTAATAAGAATATTAAAGATTAAAAATCTAAATAATTTTAAACTAAATATTGAATTAGTTGATGGTTTGCCTTCTATAATACCATATTATTTAACAGATAAAGATATGAAAAATGAAAGCAATTTAAGACAGGCTTGGATGGGAGTAGAACATTATAAAACTATTCCTTTTTATAAAATAAAAGCGTTACCTTACGATGTGCCAGAAACTGTATTAGTAGAAGGTGGAAATTTTTATTTGAATTTTGAATTTAAGGAAGAAATAAAATTCTCGGAATATATAGTAGATAAAAGAATAATTTTTGAAAACATGACTGATTTAAGTTATCCAGCTGGATTTGCAAAGTCTAAATTTAAGTTACCTAATACACAGGTAACTAATGGTATCTCACCATGTGGATTTGGATACAAAAAAATAATATTAAAAGAAAATGACGATAGTACAGTATATACTATGGTTGGACACAGTAGTAATTATGAAAATTTAACAAAATTCGTATATAATACTTTAAATAAAACTTATTTAGAGAATAAAATAGAAGAAAATAAGGATATAATAGAAACATTAAAGCAGAAAATATTTACATCTAGTAGTATAAATGAGTTTGATTTATATTGTAAACAAACATTTTTAGATAATATATTAAGAGGTGGATACCCTGTAAAAATAGGAAGGGATAAACATATATTTTATGTGTATTCAAGGAAACATGGAGATCTTGAAAGAGAATATAATTTTTTTCAACTAGATGCAACTCCATATTCTCAAGGCAATTCAAACTTTAGAGATGTAAATCAGAATAGAAGAAGTGATGTAAATTTTTTTGCTTATATAGCAGATGCAAATATAAAAACATTTTTCAACCTCATACAATTAGATGGTTTTAATCCGTTAGTATTAAAACAAACAGAGTTTAAAATTAATAATGAAAATAGAGTTAATGAAATTATTGAGAAATTTATTAGTATAGAAAAAAGAGAAAGTCTAATAAATTATTTTAAAGAATCATATACACCTGGAGGATTACTAACTTTTTTAGAAAGTAACGGTATTCATTTAAAAAGATATGAATTAGAGGAGTTTTTAAATGACGTACTAAGTTTATCTGAAAAGAAAGAATTAGCAGATTTCAAAGAAGGATATTGGATTGATCACTGGACGTATAATACAGATTTAATTGAACAATATATTAGAATATATCCAGAAGATGCGATACATTTATTATTCCAAGAAAAAGAGTATACTTATTATGATTCGGAAAATTTTGTTAAACCTAGGTGTAAAAAATATAGAAAAACAAGCAATGGAATAAGACAATATGATTCAGTAGAGAAAAATACAGAAAAAGAATTAATTATAAAATCAAGATTTATAGATGCAGATAAAGTAAGAACCAATTATGGTAGGGGTGAAATTTATAAATGTACTTTAATATCAAAAATAATCACATTAATATTAAATAAAATGGCATCATTAGATCCACAAGGAGTGGGTGTAGAGATGGAAGCAAATAAACCAGACTGGTGTGATGCTTTAAATGGGTTACCGTTAATAATGGGTTCTTCATTGAATATTAGTACAGAAATAAAGAGATTATCAGAACTTTTATTAAATATAATCATAGATAATGAAAAACTAGAAAGTGAAATAATAGAAGTACCAAAAGAAGTATATGAGTTTTTTACTAAGATGAATAAGTTGCTTTTAACTAGTATGAGCACATATGAGTATTGGGACAAAAGCAATTTAATCAAAGAAAAATATAGAGATAATACAATAAATGGGATATCTGGACAACAAAACATAATATATGTTAAAGAGTTGATTGATTTTTTAAACTTGTCAATAAAAAAAATAGATAAGGGTTTAGAAAAGGCTTTTAATGTAGAAGATAATTTGTATTATACATACTTTGTGAATGAAGTTGATGAATACAAATTAATAAATAGAGAAGGAAAAAGTGAAATTAAACCAGTTAGTTTTAAACAAAGAAATATTCCATATTTCTTAGAAGGCATAGTTCATATGTTA
>JBGUER010000148.1:0-7846 GCA_041821285.1 Clostridiaceae bacterium | reverse complement strand
ACAGCTTTTATTACTGATTCTATATTTCCGTATATTTTTTTAGCTATTTCCGGTTTATTCATTGTATATATGTGAATTCCATCTACGCCTTGGGAAATAAGGTCTATTATTTGTTCTGTAGCATAAGCTATACCTGCATCTTTTAAGGCTTCTTCATTATATTCGTATCTGTCTAAAATGCTTAGGAATTTTTGGGACATTGAAGCACCAGTTAGACTTACTATTCTCTCTATTTGTTTTTTGTTAATAACTGGCATTATTCCAGCAGATATCGGGCAGTTTATTCCTTGAGATTTTGCTTGGTTTATAAAATTATAAAAAATATTGTTATCAAAAAATAATTGGGAGATTAGAAAGTCTGTACCTTTTTCTACCTTTTTATTTAGATTATAAAGATCATTTTCAAAACTTAAACTTTCAGGATGTTTTTCAGGATAGCATGCTCCTGCTACGCAAAAATCATTATTTTTTTTAATAATTTCAACTAAATCATCTGCATGTTTAAAACTAAGCGTATCTTCTTTTGTATTATAGCCTTTAGGAAAGTCACCTCTTAAAGCAAGAATGTTAGAAATATTATTGTGTTTTAAGTTTTTCGTTATCTGGTTTATTTCATCATGGCTTGAGGTTAAGCAGGTTAAATGAGCAAGTGACTCAATTTCATATTTATTTTTTATTAAAGATGCAATTTCCACTGTTTTATCTTTTGTACTTCCTAAAGCACCGTAAGTAACGCTTATAAAATCAGGATTTAAATAAGCTAAATTTTCTATTGTTTTATATATGGTATCAATAGAGCTATTTACTTTAGGCGGGAATATTTCTAAAGATATCACTGTATTTTTTTCTTTGAACAGATTTTTTATATGCATTTTACCTCCTCCTAAAAACAAAAAAACTACTTATATAAGAAAAGTAGTATGAAAATTCTATTCTTATATTTCAGAAAAACTGCAGGATTTAGCACCGGACGTTTAAATGAAAACGTTGGTTGTTGGGTTTCATAGGGCCAGTCCCTCCACCGCTCTTTATAAGAAGCTTTTTATTTTATTTTTGTTCATATTAATACTTTTATTAAAAATTGTCAATAAATATTCATAAATAAGTTGAATTTCAAACAAAATATAATTACAATATAGAAAATGAGTCTTGAAAGGTTGTGTTTATTATTAAGATTAAATCTTTTTTAGAAAATGGGTTTTTAATATTTGATGGGGCTATGGGTACTATGCTTCAAAAAAAAGGATTAAAAATAGGGGAAATTCCTGAAATGTATAATATGCTATATCCAGATATTATTGAAGAAATTCATAGGGTATATATAAAAGCAGGAGCAGACATAATAACAACTAATACTTTTGGGGCAAATGAAATAAAACTTAAAGATTCTAAATATGAAGTAGAAGATATTATACAAAGTGCAGTAGAAATAGCTAAAAAAGCTGCTGGAGATAATTATGTTGCTTTAGATTTAGGACCTATAGGTAAGCTCCTAGAACCTACAGGAGACATATCTTTTGAAAGAGCGTATAACATATTTAAAAGACAGGTTGTAGCAGGGGTAAAAGCAGGATGCGATGCTATTTTAATTGAAACTTTTTCTGATATATATGAGGCCAAGGCTGCAATACTAGCAGCAAAAGAAAATAGTAGCGTTCCGGTATTTTGTACTATGACATTTAATGAAGATAAGAGAACTTTGATGGGGACGGACCCCTTAACTATGGTAAATATTTTACAGGGATTAGGTGTAGACGCTTTAGGGATAAATTGCTCTTTAGGACCTAAAGAAATTATGCCTATAGTTAGTGAGATATTAAAATATTCATCTATTCCTGTTATGGTTCAGCCAAATGCAGGTCTTCCTAAAGTTGTGGATGGTAAGACGGTATATGGGATTAATGAAATAGAATTTAGTGATTATATAATAAAAATGGCTAAAGAAGGGGCGTTGATATTTGGAGGATGTTGTGGTACTAATGAAAAATATATAAAGCAAATAAAAAAAGAATTAACTAATATTAATCCTATAAAATTAGTGGAAAAAAATATATCAGCAGTATCATCTTCAACTAAAACTGTTGTTTTAGGAAATGAAGTCAAAATTATAGGGGAAAGAATAAATCCAACAGGTAAGAAAAAATTTAAAGAGGCTCTTAAAAATTCTGATATAAATTATATAATCAATGAAGCTTTAAAACAAAAGGAATCAGGAGCAGATATTTTAGATGTAAATGTTGGACTTCCTGAAATAGATGAAATTCAAATCATGAAAAAAGCCATAAAGAATATTCAAGAAATAGTTGAATTACCTCTTCAAATAGATAGTTCAGACTATGAAGTTATAGAAAATGCTGTTCGTATATATAATGGCAAACCTATTATAAATTCGGTTAATGGTAAAGAATCGTCTATGGAAAAAATATTTCCAATAGCTAAAAAATACGGTGCTTTAATTGTGGCATTAACTCTAGATGAAAAAGGAATTCCTTTAAAGGCTATCGATAGATTTAATATTGCTAAGAAAATTATAAAAACAGCTGAAGAATACGGAATAAAAAGAGAAAATATTTTAATAGATTGTTTGGTTTTAACAGCATCTGCCCAGCAAAATGAGGTTTTAGAGACTCTAAAAGCTGTAAAGATGGTAAAAGATAAGCTTAAAGTTAATACTGTTTTAGGAGTCAGTAATGTATCTTTTGGTCTTCCAAATAGAGAGAATTTAAATAAAACCTTTTTAGCAATGGCTTTAATGCAGGGACTAGATGCACCTATTATAAACCCACTTTCTAGTGAAATAATGGGAACAATAAATGCTTTTAAAGTTTTAGCAAATCAAGATAAGGAATCATCTAATTATGTTGCTATATATTCTTCTGGAAAAGTAAGTGAAAATAAAAAGCAAGAAAAATTAGAAACTGAAATAATTAAGAAAAATAATTTAAAAGAAATAGTCATTAAAGGATTAAAAGAAGAGGCAAAAGAAGAAACAAAAAAATTGCTTAAAGAAATAGATTCGTTAAGAATAGTAGATGAATATTTGATACCTGGCCTAGACATAGTAGGTGATGATTATGAAAAAGGGGATATATTTTTGCCTCAACTAATAAATTCTGCAGAAACTGTAAAGAATTCATTTAATGTAATAAAAGAAAATATGAAAAATAATAATGAAAAAAGTATTTCTAAAGGCAAAATAATATTGGCTACAGTTAAAGGAGACGTTCATGATATAGGTAAAAATATAGTTAAAGTTTTACTTGAGAATTATGGATATGAAATAATAGATTTAGGTAAAGATGTACCAATAGAAAAAATAGTAAAAACTGTTAAAAATGAAAATATCAAATTGGTTGGATTAAGTGCTCTTATGACCACAACAGTAATAAGTATGAAAGAAACTATAAATGCTTTAAAAGCAAATAATATAAAATGCAAAATAATGGTTGGAGGGGCAGTATTAAATCAAGAATATGCAGACATGATAGGAGCAGACTTCTACGCAAAAGACGCAAGAGAAGCGGTTAAGATAGCGGGGACGGTTCAGTATAGATAATTCTCTATTTACTTATTAGTTTTATGTTTATTAGTATTAGTCGTGGTAAATATATATAATGCTTGTCCTACAAAATTATAATTTAAGTAAAAATAGAGGATGAGATTTTTAAAAAAAATAATATTTTAAAATTGTGTAATTATTTTTGTGGTATTATATTAAAAACAAAAATGATTATGCAATTTTTATATTCTAAAATCAATTATAAAAATTTATTAAATCATTATGGATTGAACTAAATTCTTTATTATTATCCGTTAACTCAAGTCCTTTTGCACAAAGTTTTCCTATTGTGGAGGAGGATATATCTCCTATTAACATTCCAATGTTTTTGTAAGTTAAATTGCAAAATGACCTGACTAACAGCACAAAAATGGAAGTGTATTTTCGATTTATTCTATCATATTTCAGGTGTATATTAAAATTTTCACCTGTATATTCCTTTATGAAATCCAGTATGTTTTCTGGAGTTATTGTAGGTGTTATGTTTATTTTGTTAATTTCATATAAACTCTTTTGATTTTCAATGTCCTTTTCTTTTATTTTTTCAGAATCAATAAATAGATTGTCTTGATGCATCATCATCCAGTATAATTTTATTGCTTTCTTTATATTAAAATCAAAAGCATTAAGTACATAAGAAATATCTAGTATGCCTGTATTATCAGTAGTTAAACCAAAATAAACAGATAAACTAGAGTACTTATATTTTTCAGGTTCATGTTTATAACCACTGATATCTTTAGGATTTCTATGAATATATAGTGATAGATTTTTTGTCTGCTTATTTGATAAAACAGTAATGTTTTTAAATCTATCAAAAAAAACATGACCTATTCTATCGTATTTTGTATTATAATAAGCAGCATAGGATTGGTTTACAGATTTCATAAACATACTTAGATTAGAATTTATTGAATTTATGAAGAAATGAGCATGGGTTGTCATAAAACAATAAGCGTAGATTTGTACAGGATAAATTTTCATATAATTTTTTATTAATTCTATATATTTATCTTTATCGCTATCTTCTTTGAAAAGTATAGTTTCTTTCATACCTTTAACTATAACGTGATCAAGTCCTGTTGGACTTTTTTTTCTTGCTGATCTTGCCATAAAAATCACCCTTTCTTATAGAAAATAATATGTGTTTAGCTATTATTCAAACACAAGTTCTAATTTTAGTATTATCAAAAATTAGAACTTTATTCAAAATAAAATATAAAAATTAATAAAATTACTGAACCGTCCCCATTCAAAAAACAATTTGATAGATTAAACAGTCTAATGGGTTGAAAATAAATTGAGAGGGGTTATAAGAACAACTAAATAACTATAATCGATAAGCAATAATAGGGGAGGGAAAGTGTTGGAGAAAATAGGAGATGGATTAAGTATAGATAAGATAGAGAATATTGAAAATGAAAATGCTGAAAAAACCATGAAAAGAATAACTAATGAAATGTTTTTAGAACTTGTGGGTAATAAAAAAAATATGCTGTATAAAATAGCTTTTATGTACGTTAAAAATGAAAATGAAGCTTTAGATATCGTAAATGAAACAATATATAAGGCATATTCGTCTATAAAAAAGATAAAAGAACCTAAATATTTTGTTACTTATATAACAAGAATATTAATAAATTCTTCTTTAGATTTTATTAAAAAGAATAAAAAAATAATATATTTAGATGAAATTAAAGATAAAGATGAAAAAAATTATTTTAATGATGATAAATTAGATTTATATGAAGCTGTGGATAAATTAATGGGATTAGAAAAAACAGTGATAATATTAAAATATTTTGAGGATATGAAAATAAAAGATATAGCAGAAACCTTAAAAATAAGTGAAAGCAAAGTTAAAAATAATCTTCATAAAGCGCTTAATAAATTAAGATGTGATTTAAAGGAGGGCTATTATAATGAATAAGATTAATTTAGATAAGTCAAAGGAAAAATATAAAAATATAACTATTTCTAAGAATTTAGATTTATCAATAGAAGATGGAATAAAAAAAGCTAAGAAAAAAAATAGACTCAAACCTATAAAAACACTTACAGCTGCATGCACTCTATTTTTAGTGCTTATTTTAGGAGTAAATACATCATCTGTTTTTGCGGATAGTCTAAGGTCTTTTCCTCTTTTATCTGGATTTATAGATTTAATCGAATTTGATAAAGGATTAAAATCAGCAGCAGAAAATGGGTTTTTAGATAATATAGATTATTATGCTGAGGACAAAGGGATAATTTTTGCTGTTAATAATATATTATACGATAGTACAAAATTAGTAATAGATTATAGTATATATGGAGATGGAAATTTATACATTAATGACTATACAATAAAAGATGAAGATGGGAAAAAACTAGATCAAGTATTTATTGGAATGACTTTTCCTATAGATAAAAAAGAAGATGGAAGTAAAAGAGGTACTATAGAAATTACAAAACCACAAGGAAATGATAAATTACCTAAAAATATAAAATTAGATATTAAGTCTTTTGGGAATAAGCTTCATGAAGATAATGAATATTATTCTCCTAAAGAAGATGAGGACATAATTGAAGGTAGTTGGGATATCCCGATTATTAATCTTGATGATGAAAAAACAAATATTGAGCCTAAAATATATAATATCAATAAAGAAGGGGAATTAGACGGATATAAATTTTTAATTGAAGACCTAAGGATATATCCTACTATAACCTATATGAAGATTAAATTTGATGAAAATTATATATTTACTGGTTTTAGAGAGTCTTGTCTTACAAATTCGAAAGGAACTAAATATGATTATAAAGGAGCTTCGATTTTAAGTGATAATGAATGGGATATGATGTTTGAAAGTTCTTATTTTGATAATGATAAAAATTTAGACTTCATTGCTTCAGGAATATATTTTATGCCAAAAGAAACTAAATATTTAATATTTGATATAGAAAATAAGAAGATTTTAGATGATGGTGGATATGGTATTGGATATGTAGAGAATGAATATGAAAGAGATGATGATGTAGAAGATATAGTATTTGAAGTATATGATTCTAAAATATTAAGTCAACAACCTAAGAATGGTTCTAATACTATAGATATTGATTGGAATGCTCAGGATGAAAATGGAAATAGTGTTGAAATAGATTCATTAGGGAAAACCTCCGGTGGTGAAGGTATGAAACCTCAGATAGTTATATCAATAAATAAAAAGTATATCCCAAAGATAATAAAATTAAAAATAAATGGTGTTTACAGCGGCAATATAGGCAATATAGATATAAAATTAAAATAAGGGTGAACCGTCCCGACTAAAAACTCCTACTTAAGTTATTATTAAAGTAGGAGTTTTAATTTGGTAAATTTCCTTATATTATTATAATGAATTTATTTTTATGCTATAATAAAATGAAAATAAATGAATTTACTGAACCGTCCCCGTTATTCTTCGTGTTGGGGAGCTACTGAAACTTTTTCAATAGCAGTAGTAACTGCAGCTACAGCATCTACTTTTAGTTGTTGGTTAAGCTCGTCCATTTTTTTAAAAATTTCACCCTTTTTAGTAACTATATATCTATTTGGTAATGAGTTTAAAGCTAAAGCTTTAATATCTAATTTGCATTTGTCGCATGTGCATATATTTTCATATGTAGATAAAATTTTATCTAGTGTGTCGTCAACTATAATTTCAGTATAGTTCATTAAATTATACAATGTATCGCCCCCTGATATTTATTTGTTTAATTTGATAATAATATAAGAATAAGTATAGATATACTATGATTCAATGATTAAACAAATTTTAACTTAGATTAATAATAATACAAATAAAAAATATATACAATAGAAAATAAAATAATAAAATTTTATAGGAGAAAAATATGAAAAACAATAGTATAAATAAATTAAAATTATTTTTTTTAGGACTAGAAAACAGATTTAACGAAAATCTAGATTTGTTTGAAAATCTAGAAGTTGTATTTAAATCTGGTAATAAAGAGTTTAAGGGAATAGGAAAGCTTGAGAGTATAGACAATAAGACTGTAAGGTATAATTTTAATGGAATTACAATAAAAGATAAGTTTAAATTTATATTAGATTCTATATTAAAAGAAGTTTCTAAATATGAAGAAATAAGATTTATTTATAATGAAAGGGTATCCTCCATTAAAATAGAGGGAAATGATAAAAATGTTTCTATGAAAAATGTTGAAAATAAAAATCCAATAAAGGAAAATAAAACATCAACTTTATTAAATAGAAATTATCTTATTAAAGTTGGAGAAGCAGAT
>JBGUER010000147.1:0-7935 GCA_041821285.1 Clostridiaceae bacterium | reverse complement strand
ATAAATGGAATAAATTTCATATCTGAAGATGTTAAAGTAGCTGGAGGAAAGGCTTCGAATATAGATCTTGGGAAAAACACTTTTGTATTTTGCCAAGATAATATTATAAAAAATGGTGTGGTTGCTATTTCATTAAGTGGAGATAATTTATATGTTAATTCAAAAAATAATTTTAATTGGCTTCCTATTGGAGGTTTTCATAGAGTAGATAAGGTAGAAAATAATATAATTTATTCTATAGATAATACTCCAGCACGTGAATTTTATCAAAGGTATATTGGTATAAATTCTGATAAAACTATAAAGAGGGTAGGAAAACAATTTCCAATTATGATATTTAGAAATAATGAGTATATATCTTGTCCTATTGATGGATTTACTGAAGATGGAGGATTAATAACTGAAGTTAAACTTAAAGCTCATGATAAAATAAAATTAGGATATGGTGATTTAAGTAATATAATTATAAATTCGTATAAGGATATTTATGCTATAAATGAACAACCTATTGAGTCTTTATGTGTGTTTTCTTGTGTTTCAAGACTTATTCTTTTGGGTGATTTTGTTGAGCAGGAACTTGGCTTTTTAAAAGGCAATAAAAATATAACTGGATTCTTTACTGATGGTGAATTTTATCATGATGGAAGAAAAAATGTATTTGCTAGAGAAAATCTTACTATATTTACTATGTCTGAAAATATAGAAGCTAGAATGAATATAAATAAGAATTATAAAATATTTCTGGATGAACAAGTGAATACAAATAATTATGTACTTTATAATTTTATTAAAGCAGTAACTGAAGATTTAGACGACTTAAATAAAAATTTATTTAATAAGATTAAACATAAAACTAAAAAACTAAATGAAAAATACTATATAGATAGTTTATCTAATTTAAAAAATAGGAATTCATTAAATGAGGATATTACATACAAAAATATGGATAAATTAGCTTTGCTAGATATAGCTTCATTTTCAGATATTAATGATTTTTATGGTAATATAGCAGGGGATGTAGTGCTTAAAAAAATGTCTAGATATTTGAGAGATTATGCTGAAGATAATAATATAAACGTATATAGATTAAATTCTGATGTTTTCGCTTTTGGCTGTGATAAGTCTTATGATTATAATCAGTTTTATGATAAAATATATAATCTTACTATAAAAATTAAAGATAAAAAATTTACTTTTCAGAAAAACAAAATATATATAAATCTAAGGGTGGGATTATCAGAGGGTAGTGAAAATTTAATTGAAAAATCAGATATGGCTTTAAAATATTTAAAATCTAATGGGGGAAGTATTCAGAAATATACTGATAGTTTAAATATACTTGAAAAATTAGAAAATAACATTTTATGGGCTAAGAAAATAAATGAAGCTATAAAAGAAGATAGAATACAGCCATATTTTCAGGCAGTTTATAATAATAAAACAAAAAAAATAGATAAATTTGAGTGTTTAATAAGGCTTATAGAGAGAGATGGAACAGTTATTTCACCATATTATTTTTTAGAGATTTCTAAAAAAGCTCAATCTTATCAATATTTAACGAGAATTATGATTGATAAAACTTTTGATAAATTTAAGGATTTAGATTATGATTTTTCTGTTAATTTATCTATAGAGGATATTAAAAATAATATAACTACAAAATTCATTTTAGATAAACTAGAGGAAACTAAAATAGGTAAACATGTTATATTTGAAATAGTTGAGTCAGAGGGTATAGAAAATTTTGATGAAGTTATTCCATTTATAGAACAGGTAAAATTATATGGAGCTAAAATAGCTATTGATGATTTTGGAACAGGGTATTCTAATTTAAGTTATTTAATAAAATTAAATGTGGATTATTTAAAAATAGATGGGTCTATTATAAAAAATATTCATCATGATGATAATTGTGAAGTGGTTGCGGAAACTATAGCTATGTTTTCTAAAAAATTAGGAATAAAAACTATAGCTGAATTTGTATGTGAAGAGGATATATTTAATAAAACTTGTAATATGGATATAGATTATTCTCAAGGATATTATATAGCTAAGCCAAGTGCTGAAATATGATTATATAACAAAAGGATAGGCCTAATTTTACTAAGCCTATCCTTTTTTCTATTCTATTGAATTTATAAATTTAGCAAAGGCATTTTGACCTTTTTCATCTCGTTTATATACTCCAGCATGTTCTAAAACAGTCATGAATTTTTTACCAACTTCTTCTTTTAATATAGTGTCTACATTGGTGATGTTTATGTCTTGGTATTTATCTAACATATCATTTAGCCAATCTTTGTGTTTTAGCAATATATCTTCTTTTATATCTTTATTTCTATTTAATAAGTAAGGGGATAGTAATTCTAATTCTTCTTTAAGTCTAGCTGGCAGTACTGCAAGCCCCATTACTTCTATAAGTCCTATATTTTCTTTCTTTATGTGGTGAACTTCATTATGAGGATGGAAGATTCCTAATGGATGTTCCTTAGAAGTTCTGTTATTTCTTAAGACTAGGTCAAGTTCAAATAAATCTCCTCTTTTTCTAGCTATTGGTGTTATTGTGTTGTGAGGTGTACTATCAGAATAAGCAAGTATTCCTACTTCTTCATCAGAGTAATTTCTCCAAAGAGTTAATATTTTGTCTGCAAGGTCTTCTAGTTTAGCTGAATCTTTTCCAGATATTCTTATTACTGACATAGGCCAGTTTACAATTCCAATAGATATATCTTCATAAGCTTTTATTTTAAATTCTTTATAAGTAGGGGCTTTAGCCATTGCAAATTCATAGCAACCTCCTTGAAAATGATCATGAGACAATATAGACCCGCCAACTATAGGAAGGTCAGCATTTGAACCTAGAAAGTAGTGTGGGAATATAGTTGTGAATTCTAAAAGCCTTTTAAAACTATCTTTTGATATTTTCATAGGTATATGTTCGCCATTAAAAATTATGCAATGTTCGTTATAATAAACATATGGAGAGTATTGAATAAACCAATCTTTATTAGTTAGTTTTATTGGAATTATTCTATGACTTTGTCTTGCAGGGTGATTTACTCTGCCTCTGTAGCCTTCATTTTCCTTACACAATAGACATAAAGGGTAGGAGGTTGATTTCATGTTTTTAGCTGCAGCTATAGCTTTTGGATCTTTTTCAGGTTTTGAAAGGTTTATAGTTATATCTAAATCGCCATATATAGTATTTGTTTTCCATACTATATTTTTATCTATTCTGTCAGTTCTTATATAATTTGAATTTTTACTTAAGTTGTAATAAAAATCTGTAGCTTTTTTAGGATCTTCATTATAGTATAGATTGAATTTATTTATTAAAGTTGAAGGTCTTATAATAAAGCAATCCATTATTTTAGTATCTAAGAGATCTCTATAAACAGGACCATTTTCTATTAGAATATTATTTTCATAGGCCCAGTCTAGTATATTATCTAGTACAGGACTTGGAAATTCAAGAATCTCTTCTTCTAAATTTACAGTTTGGAAATCATCAAGATTTAAACATTCTAGAACTTTATTTCTTGCGTAAATTTCATCCTGCTTTTCTATTAATTTTTTGTTTAAGGCATAGTTTACTAGTCTTTGAATTTCTTTATATATATTTATGGCCAATTTAAATCCTCCTTGTATATTGTTAATAATATAATTACAGAAAAGGTTTTCTGTAATTATATTTTACTTTATTTTTAATTGTTTTACAATAGTTATGAAAAAATGGTATAACAAATTATTCGCTGAATAAATTGTTATACCTTATATAAATCATTATATTTAGTATAAATTATTATAAATTAGTTTTTAAAGGAATGTATAGGAGCTGGTATTCTTCCACCTCTTTTAACAAATAAAGAACTTCCAAAATTGTTTACTGGTAGTATTGGAGCTCTTCCAAGTAAACCTCCAAATTCAACAGTTTCCCCAACTCCTTTTCCAGGTACAGGAATTAATCTTACAGCGGTGGTTTTGTTGTTTATAACACCTATTGCAGCTTCATCTGCTATTATAGCGGCTATTGTTTCTTTAGTAGTGTCTCCAGGAACTGCAATCATATCAAGACCTACAGAACATACACAAGTCATAGCTTCTAGTTTTTCTAAGTTTATAGAGCCTTTTTCAACTGCGTGAATCATTCCTATATCTTCACTTACAGGTATGAAAGCTCCACTTAATCCACCAACGTGACTACAAGCCATAACTCCACCTTTTTTAACTGCATCGTTTAAAAGTGCTAGAGCAGCAGTGGTTCCGTGAGTTCCGCAACTTTCAAGTCCCATTTCTTCTAATATATGAGCTACGCTATCGCCTACAGCAGGTGTTGGAGCTAGTGATAAATCAACTATTCCAAAGGGAACATTTAGTCTTTGAGAAGCTTCTTTAGCTACTAACTGTCCCATTCTAGTTATTTTAAATGAAGTCTTTTTTATGGTTTCAGATACTACATCAAAAGGTTCGCCTTTAACTTTTTCAAGAGCTCTTTTTACAACTCCAGGACCTGATACTCCAACATTTATAACACATTCAGGTTCGCCAACTCCGTGGAATGCTCCAGCCATGAAAGGATTGTCTTCTACTGCATTTGCAAAAACAACTAGTTTTGCGCAACCAAATCCATCTTTAGTTAGTTCTGCAGTTTGTTTTACTATTCCGCCCATATGATAAACAGCATCCATGTTTATTCCTACCTTGGAGGAACCTATATTTACAGAAGAACATACTATATCTGTTGAAGCTAAGGCTTCTGGGATTGAATTTATTAATATTCTGTCTCCTTTGGTATATCCTTTATGTACTAAAGCTGAAAAACCGCCTATAAAATTAACGCCTACATCTTTAGCAGCTTTATCTAAGATTTTAGCATATTCTACATAATCAGTATCAGATGAAGCACCGGCGATTATTGATATTGGAGTTACCGATATTCTTTTATTTATAATTGGAATGCCGTATTCGCGTTCAATATCTTCTCCTACTTTAACTAGATTTTTAGCATAGGATGTTATTTTTCTATATATTTTATCTCTTGCTACTTTTCCGTTGCCATCAATGCAGTCTAGAAGAGATATACCCATAGTTATAGTTCTAATATCTAGTTTTTCATTTTCTATCATTTTTATTGTTTCTACTATTTCATTGGTGTTCATAGGTATTCCTCCTTTATATACTGTGCATTGAATTAAATAAATCTTCTCTTTGAATTCGTATAGAAACTTTTAAATTTTCAGCATCTACATTTAGTTTTAGCTTAATTTCATCAAGAGTTAAGTTCATTGAATTTAAGTCCACTAACATAATCATAGTAAAGTATTCTTCAAGTATAGTTTGGCTTATATCCAAGATATTAATATCGCATTTAGCAAGAGTATTACTAACAGTTGCGATTATTCCCTTTTGGTCTTTGCCTATAACTGTTATTATTGCACGCATTTTATCACCTCAAATAATATATTTTATTTACTATAACATATAAATAGGAAGTTTTCTATAAAAACACAAATATTGTTTGTGAAAAAACAGATTTTATTCGTGATTTATTATGGTATAATAAGTGATAAATCTAGGAGGTAACTTATGAAAAAAAAATATGTGTTTAGTATTATTTTGGTTTTAGGTGCTGTTATTGTAGGAAGTTTAGTTTTAAAATCAATGAAACCGTCTGACCCTGTTGAAAAAAATAAAATTTCTGTTGATAATGATAAAACAAATTTAATTGATGAAAGTAAAGAAGAAAAAAAAGATAATAATATTGAGAAAGAGTCGGAAGAGAATATTGAGAATGAAAAAGAAGAGAATATTGAGAAAAAGTCTGAAGAAAATGTTGAAGATAAATCAGAAAAAATCTTGTTAAATTCTAATGAAGATATAGTGAATTATTTGGTAGAAAATGTAGAAGAAGTTAAAACACTTAAAGAGTCTTATAATAGTAACGAAAATTTTAATTTTGTTATTTATATAGAAAGGGAGCCAGATAAAAACAGTTCTGATATCTATCAGAAAGATTATTATCTTATTTATGTTGGTGAGTCTTCAAGTGACCATAGTAATAATATATATAGGTTTGCAGTAAATAAAGATGATATGGATATAGTTTATTATGATGTAATAACAGACGGGTATTTAAGTTTAGAGGATTGGAGAAAATCTTCATTTTATAATTAAAAAAAGCTGCTTTAGGCAGCTTTATTCTATTACTTTTATTATATTTTTACCACTTTTTTTGGCTGAATATAGGAGACTATCAACTTTATTTAAAAAATCTTTTTCGTTTTCCCCTTTATATTCTATTACACCAGCGGAAGTAGTTAATTTGATATCGCTATCACAAAATGATAATTTTTCTAAATCTACTCTTATTCGTTCAGCTATAGATTTTGCTTTTTCTATATTGCTACCTGGAATTAGAATAAGAAATTCATCTCCACCATATCTTGCAATAATTTCAGAATTTCTAGTAGTAGTTTTAAAAAAATCAGATATTGTCTTTAAAACATCATCTCCATAAAGATGACCATGTTTATCATTTACCAGTTTAAATCCATCTAGGTCAAACATTATTATAGATAAACTCGTATTGTACATATTGTGTTTTTCCATTTCTTCTTTAAGTCTTGCAAAAACATATCTTCTATTGTACAAGTTCGTTAAAGGATCTTTAATGGATATTTCTTGTAATATTTCTTTTTCTTTTATTAGCTTTTCATTTAATAATTTCATTTCAGTTTCTACGAGTCTATTTTCTGATATGTCTCTAATGAAAGCTATGCCATAAATAGTATTATTCATAGAATAGGGTTTTAAATTTATTTCGCAAGGAAGATAGTTTCCCTGTTTATTTTTAAATAATTTTTCCATATATACTTCTCCAGTAGATATATTATTATCTATTTTTTCAGGGATAAGGTGATGAAAATCCTTGTGGAGTAAGGAAGTAACAGAAAGATTTAATAATTCATCTTTTGAGTATCCAAATAGTTTAGAAGAAGCTGAATTCACATAAATTATTTTAAAATAATTGTCAAATATTATTATACCTTCTAGGGACAATTCTAGTATATCCATAGATTTAGCGATATAATCATTTATATTTTTTACCATAAAAACACCCCTTAAATCATAATTATATACCAATATATAATTACAATCAATATAAATTTCTAAAATTTCTCATTTATAGTGTTATTATAGTATAAATTTACTAATTTAAATAAATTATTTATTTGTTCCTGTAATTCCTTGCCGATATCAGTATCTGCTACGGTAATTCTTTTTGATGATTTTTTTATTATTTTTGATGAGAATATCATATCTTTATCTTCGGTTATAGCTATTTCAGTTGATACAAAAGGCTGTTGTGAAGTTAGTAAAATGCCATAAGAGTTATAAATTAAAGTATATCCAGCTATTCCTGTTTTAGGTTGATATGCTTTACAAAACCCGCCATCTATAACTATTATTTTTCCGCCGGCTTTAACGGGATTTTCACCATTTTTTGTTTTCACAGGTATGTGACCATTTATTATGTGGGACGAATTGGGGATTAATCCAAATTCATTTAAGATTTTATCTGCTGTAGATTCTTCATTTCTATATTTGTAGTAAGGAATTTTTCCTTCTAAATAAGAGCTTTCATCTTCGATAAAATATCTTTCAAAGGTAGACATTTTTAATTTGCCGAATTGAGGTGAGTTTTTTCCGCACCATAAAAACCACATTATATCTAAACAGAAATCTTTGTATTGGTTTTCTTTGCAAAAATATGCATCTCTAACATATTTATCGAGTATGTCGAAAAGTTCTTTGCCTTTGAAATGTTTATTTCCTAAGGGTACATCTTTAAAATCGCCATCATTATCTAATATCATGCAACCATGAAATAGTAAGTTAGAATTATATATTTTATACATTCCTCCGTTGTTGTAA
>JBGUER010000146.1:0-8121 GCA_041821285.1 Clostridiaceae bacterium | reverse complement strand
AAAAAAGCGTAGAGGATTCTTTAAAAAGACTTATATATCCATCGGTAGAAAGAGAAATAAGAAATGAATTAACAGATAAGGGTGAAGAAGGTGCTATAAATATATTTAAAGCTAATTTAAAAGCACTTTTAATGCAGTCTCCTATAAAAGGAAAGACTATTTTAGGCTATGACCCTGGGTTTAGAACAGGATGCAAGATAGTAGTGTTAGATGATACGGGAAAGCTATTAGATACTGCCACAGTTTATGCAACTGCTCCACAAAATGATGTAGAAGGGGCAATAAAAACATTAAAAAGCTTAGTTTATAAACATAATGTAGATGTAGTATCCCTTGGAAATGGAACAGCTTCAAGAGAGTCTGAAGAAGTTTTGGTTAGACTTATAAAAGAAGTAAAACAAGAAAGGGGAAATGATTTATTTTATGTAATAGTATCTGAAGCAGGGGCATCTGTATATTCAGCTTCATCTTTAGGTACAAAGGAATACCCAGATATAAATGTTTCTTTAAGAGGAGCTATATCTATAGGAAGAAGGCTTCAGGATCCATTAGCTGAGCTTGTAAAGATTGATCCTAAGGCAATAGGTGTTGGGCAATATCAACACGACGTAACGCCTAAAAAGCTTGATGAAGGCTTAAAAGGAGTAGTTGAGGATTGCGTAAATACCGTAGGAGTAGATTTAAACATAGCAACTGCATCTCTTTTAGGATATATTTCAGGAATAAATGATGGAATAGCTAAAAATATAGTAGCATATAGAGAAGAAAATGGTAAGTTTGCAAAAAGAAAAGAATTACTTAAAGTAAAAAGATTAGGGAATAAAGCTTTCGAACAATGTGCAGGATTTTTAAGAGTTCCTGAATCTAAAGAAGCTTTAGATAATACAGGAGTTCATCCAGAGTCTTATATAAAAGCCAAAGAATTAATAGAAATATTAGGTTATAAAAAAGAAGAACTAAAAAGCGGGAATTTACCTGATATTGAAAACAAAATTTTAAATTTGGGATATGAACCAGTAGCAGAGAAATTAGATATAGGAATACCAACTTTAAAAGATATAGTAAAAGAGCTTAAAAAACCAGGAAGAGATATAAGAGAAGACCTTCCAAAACCTATATTAAAAACAGGATTGATAGAAATAAAGCAATTAACTGAAGGTATGATTTTAACTGGAACAGTAAGAAATGTAGCTGATTTTGGAGCTTTTGTTGATATTGGAGTTCATCAAGATGGGCTTGTGCATATTAGTGAATTATCAGATAGTTTTGTAAAGCATCCACTAGATATAGTATCAGTTGGGGATATAGTTGAAGTTAGAGTTTTATCTGTGGATGAAAAAAGAAAAAGAATAGCATTATCTATGAAAAAACAATAAAAATATTGAATAAATATATAAAAAGATATATAATATAATCAAATAAAATAAAATATTATCTTCAGGGCGGGGCTAATTTCCCCACCGGCGGTAAAGCCCGCGAGCCGAAAGGCATGATCTGGTTAGATTCCAGAGCCGACAGTAAAGGCTGGATGAAAGAAGGTTTAGATTAAAATTATAGCCCTGCTTTATAGCAGGGCTTTTTTTGTATCTAACCCCCGAAGATCAGATGGAGGGTTAAAATGGAAAGTAAAAAATTAAATCTACTAGTAAAGTCATCAGTTTTGGGGGTAATGGGGTTTCTTCTAATGTTTTTAGAGTTTAATCCTATCCCTGTATTTCCTTGGTTTTTAAAATTTGACCTTGGGGACTTGCCAGCACTTATTGGAGCATTTTCACTAGGACCTGTAGCAGGAATATTAATTGAGTTAGTTTCAAATATTCTTCATGGAATATTTAAAGGTTCAACAGGTTTTGTAGGAGAACTTGCAAACTTTTTAGTAGGTTCAGCTTTTGTATTTTCAGCTGGATACATTTATAAATTCAAGAAAAATAAAAAAGGGGCTATAATAGCCCTAGTATTTGGATCTTTAGTTATGACAATAGTATCTGCTGTATTAAATATTTATGTATTCTTACCGTTATATGCTAAAATTTTAGGGTGGGACATAAATGCTTTTATAGGAGCAGCTCACGCAGCAAATCATAGTGTAAATAGTTTATCAACTTATATTTTACTGGCAATAGTACCGTTTAATATAATAAAAGCAGCACTTGTATCTTTTTTAACATTTATGTTATACAAAAGAGTATCAAAGATATTGCACTAAATTATAAACTTGTATTCCACATAATAATAGCATCCTCACCATTATCCCTGTAGTAGGATTTTCGTATACCGTCATTCTTAAATGAAAATTTTTCATAAAGATGTATGGCGTTTGTATTAGAACCTCTTACTTCTAGGGTCATGGAGGTTGCTTTTCTTATTTTTGCCTCTTTAATAAGATTTTCTAAAATAAGAGATCCGACTTTTTGGTTTCTATATTCAGGAATAACTGCGATATTAGTTATATCGCCTTGATCTAAAATAAGCCAAAATCCACCAAAACCTATAATCTTACCATCATCTTCAGCTACTAAATAAATAGTTTTAAGGTTGTAGAATTCTTCTTTAATTGCATGTAGACTCCAACTGGTATTAAAAGATTTTGAGCTTACTTCATAAATCATTTCACTATCTTCTATTTCTGCCATTCTAATTGTAATATTACTCAAGTGGTTTTCCTTCTCTTTTCTCGTATTCTCTTTCTGCTAGAGATTTGGTTAAATACATAGGGGCATAAGAAAATATATTATCTTTCTTACCTTGTTTTAATAAATCCATGCCTATTTCACCTAATGAAGAAGCTCTAGCTAGATTCAAGTTGTTTGGGGCAAATCTTGCGTTTGGTAGAGATTTTTCTAAAATACCTTTATTTTTATATAGTCCATCCCCTATAAAAGTAATAGGTTGATTTTTATCTTTTAAATAATCTATAAGCTTACTAATTTCCATAACGTCAATAGCTTTTACTTCATTAAGTTTCCCATTTTCGTATTTATATATTGATGTGTAAACTTTGTCCCTTAAAGCATCTATCATAGGGCATATTAATCCATCGGTATAAGCCATATTATTAGCTAAAGATTCTAAGGATGATACAGCTACAAAATCTTTGTTTGTACCATGACAGAGTCCTTTTATTGCGGCAGCACCTATTCTAAGACCAGTAAAGGAACCAGGCCCCTTAGATATAACAAATCCATCTATGTCAGTTATATTTAAGCTTAAAATTTTCAATAGATAATCAATTTCATTCATTAATGTAACGGAATGTTGTTTTTTAAAATTAATGCTTATTTCTCCTAAAAGTCTACTATCTTCTAAAACTGCGCAGGAAGCAGATTCAGTGGCAGTATCAATGCTAAGTATTTTCATAAATTAAACTCCTTCATATCATCATATCTTTTTCCAATATAATTTATTTCTATTTTCCTATAATCAAGCCCTTTTGTAAGGTCTTTTAGTATTGTAACTTTAATTCTATCTTTAGGAAGTATATCTTCAATATAATTAGCCCATTCAATAACAGAAACAGAGTCAGAAAATATGTATTCATCAAAGCCGATAGCTAAAATTTCATCAGGGTCGCAAACTCTATACACATCAAAATGATTAAGCTTTAATCTTCCATTATATTCGTTTACTATGTTAAAGGTAGGACTTACTATGTAATCATCTATATCAAGTCCTTTTGCTATACCTTTAGTGAACTCAGTTTTACCTGTTCCTAAATCTCCTTCAAGAGTTATTATATCTCCCTGTTTTAAAAGAAGCCCAAGGTTTTTTCCTATTTTAAATGTATCATCTGTATTATAAACTTCAAATTCCATTAAATCACTCCATTTTATTTTAAGAAATAGTGAATTCTTCTTACATAAGATATTTTATCCTAAAATAGCAAAAAAGAAAACAATAAAAAGACGTATATAGCTTTTTTTCAAAAAAACTTGCTTTTTTATTACAGATACTATATAATAAGTTTTGTCTTAGGGGTATGGCTCAATTGGTAGAGTAGTGGTCTCCAAAACCATTGATTGTAGGTTCGAGCCCTACTACCCCTGCCAAAATAACTTGTGAAGTAAATTCACAAGTTATTTTTATTTTTTGAATTCAAATAATGAAAAAACTTACATTTATTTATTATATTGTTTAAATATTAAAAGTTGAAGTATAATAGATATATAAATAACTCAAGGAAGTGGAAATTATGAGCAAATTTTTTATTATGAATAAAGATATAAAAGTTTTAATGTTTAGTGATGAAATAAATCTAAATGGACAATATCCCATTTTAGAAATATATAATAAAAATATGTTGCCATATATTTTAAAACATAATATTGGTGATCTACACACTTGGTTTATTAGCAGGGTAGTTCCAGCAAATAGAAATCATTTAGAAAAATTGCAAAAGGCTTTAGATTTAAGAGAAAAGCCAACTGCTCTAGATTATTTAAAATTAAATAATGGCTTTGGGTTAAATGATAGTTATTGGATAAAACCTCTAGAAAGTAGAGATATGTATCCGTTAGATTTATGTTGGGACAAAAATAATTTATATGATAATAAGTTTGAAGAGGCATTAGGAATTATTAGTTTCTTTGGTAATGATACAAGCTTAGGTGGAACAGTAAATACACCTAAAATTTCATCTCCAGAGCTTACAACTCAAGGTGTTATGAATAAAGCTTGGAGGAGAATTGATAGCAATGTGCTACTATATAAAAGAGGGAATATTGGAGCGGCCAATTTAGATAAAGAACATTTTTCAGAGGGAATATCTAGTGAAATAGGAAAATTGCTAAATATTAATTGTATACCTTATTGGACGGATAAATGGCATAATCAAAATTGCTCAGTATGTAAAATGTTTACAAATGAAAATGTAGGATATTTACCGATTAAACATTTTTTAGAAACTAAAACTTTAAACAAAACCAAATGGACATTTACAAATACTATAGAATTGATCCCTAAAGAATTTAAACAAGATTTTTTAGATATGATAGTTTTTGATTATATAATTGAAAATAGAGATAGACATTTAGCTAATTTTGGATTTCTTATAAATAATACGAATCAAGAGTTAATAGCCTATGCTCCTTTATTTGATCATGGATATGCGTTAATGTCTAATGCTATGCCTGAAGATTTTAATAAAAATTTAGCTGAATACTCAGAACACCATTCAAGTTTTAATACGAAAAATATAGCGTTAGCTAAATATATTGTGGCTAAAGATAAATTAAGATACAAGCACTGGACTAAGAATTTAAGATTAAAAATAGATAATATAAATTGGTTTGACTGTCCTAAATGGTATAAAGAAGGAATTAAAAAATTAATTATTAGCAGATGTGATATTATAGATTCTATTTAATAATTCCATTTAAAAACGCATTAGCAATATATAGCTGGTGCGTTTTTATTTCTAAATTTCGTTGGTTTGGATATATTGAAAAGAAAGAACAGAAAAATATTCAAGAAATTGATACACAAAAAGACATAGAAAGAGTATTGGGGATGAAAAAAGAAAAGATAAATACTAGTATATTTATTATTTTTACTTGTATTTATTATAGCAAAAGTAATACCCAGAATAGGGCTATATAATAAAAATGATATAACTTTTTTTGATATTTTATATTTCAACATTATTCTTATAAATACGCTAATATTAATTATATTTCCCAGGAAATTTAAAAGAAATATTTAAAAATATAAAAACTAAAACTATTTTTATTTTAGATTTTTTAAAATAGTGTAACATATTATCTATAGAATCGTTTATCAAGTGAAAGGGGGAGAAAATGAAAAATAAAGAAATAGAAAAAATATATGATTTATATTATAAAGAACTCTATTTATATACCCTTTCATTATGTAAAAATCATTATATAGCAGAAGAAATAGTAAGTGACACTTTTTTTAAAGCTTTAGTTTCTCTTGAATATTCTGATTCAAATATTAAGTTTTGGCTGTTTTGTGTTAGCAAAAACTTATGGATTGATTATTTAAGAAAAAATAAGTTTATTGCAAATGAAGAATTAAATGAAAATATATTGATATCTCATTGTAATATAGTTGATAAAATTGTATTAGACGAAAAAAGAAAAAAATTATATGCTGAAGTATTAAATCTTAAAAATACATATAAAGAAGTAATAATTCTATTTTATTTTTGTGATTTCTCACTTAATGATATAGCTAAATCTATGAATATATCAAGTGGTTCAGCAAGAACTCTATTATTTAGGGCAAGGAAGAAGTTAAAGGAAAGTTTAAAGGAGGACATTTATGGAATTTAAAGATTTACTTGAAAAATATAAAAATAATCAAGCCAGCGAAGAAGAAAAAGCTATAGTTGAAAGAGAAATAGAAAAAAATGAAATAATAAATGAATATTTAGCTGATAAACTGGATTTTAAATTAGACTTAGAAGAAAATGAAATGAGTAACAAAGAAGTAATAAACCATAAAAAAATAATAAAAAAAGCAATGAATAAAAAAATGAATAAAATAATACTAATTTCAGTTATCAGCGTACTTCTAATACTTTTTTCAATAAAATATATAGTAGCTCCTATAGTAAGTAGTTTTTATTATAATCCAGCTAAGATATCACAAGGAAAGTACTTTGATGATTTCTACTTTGATTTACGTACATTTACAGAACTTAATATTCCAGGGTATGGACTGAATAGTGAGGTGGTAGAACCTTTAGGTTTTGGTAAGTATAATATATATATAAATCAAGAAAATACATTTAAAAATTCTACAGAAAATCAACAAATGCAGATATTAAAAAATATGCCCTGTGGACAATTTATAAAGATTTATTGTTTAGAATCTGATATGTTTCAAGATGTACTATATAAAGATGAAACAAATGCGCCTAGTTATTATTATCAGAGGAGATCAGGTGAGATGATGATTGAATTAAAGGAACTTAATCCAGTTTCTTATGTTTCAGCATATATATCTTTTGATAATGACATAGAGTTAAAAGATTTGTCATATTTAATAGAAGAATATAATGATGAACTAAATTTTAAATGGGTAGGAATTAGGGTCTCAAATAAAGATGAATTAGGAACACAATATTCAACTAATCAGGTTGGTTTTAATCCTAGTTTAAATGATGGATCTAGTGCTGGTGATAATGTAAATTCTGATAAGTATCCATTAATATCTCTTACAGACTATTTAGAGGATTTAGATGATTCTCAAATAATCAGTGGACAAGAAGATTATTATGAATTTATGGGAAAAGAATACGAAACTCATTTTATATCTTTGTTAAAATATATGAATGATAGAAAAGAATTTATAGAAGCTTATAGTTACACTTCTTCTAGTATTAGCGAATTTTACAAACAATCATTATATTATATCGAAGAAAACGGGGTAAAAACCTATGGCGTACTTGTTTATGGTGAAGCACAAGATATTTTAAAATTTAAAGAAAATGAAGATGTTAAATCAATTTATGTTGATAATGTAAAATCAAGTAAGTATTCAAAATAAAATATATGTAAATTAAAGCTCTCATTTTTACAAATGAAGGCTTTTAAATTACAATAAAAAATTTTCTTGGGAAAATAATTATAGTATGCAATATTATAGTTAATATTAATGATAGTGTTTTAATTATAATTGTTTTAGAGTATAATATGCATAATTTGAGTAATATATTATTTATAGTATAATTTTGTATGATTATTATTAAAAATATGACATATTTAAAATATAATAGGGGGTACTAAATTGAAAAATAAATTAGAAGTACAATTTGTTGAAGAGGTACTTGAAAATTTCCCAGCATTGATTTTCAGAGTAAATCAATATAAACGAGTAGATTATTACAATAAAACTTTTATGGATTTTATGGGAGACCATATAGCTGAAGAAATAAATGATATTATTAAAAATAAGGTTTTTTTTGAGGAGTATAAAAAGGTAAATGAGATATTTAAAGATTTATTTGTTTTGTGTAATCCTTTTGAGATTGAGAGTAGATTAGAAAATAAGTATGGAGAATATAGGTGGATGCTTATTAATGGAAAACCTATTTACACTGTAGAAAAAAAGTTTTGTGGATATATGGTAGTAGCATATGATATTAATAACTATAAAGAA
>JBGUER010000145.1:0-8211 GCA_041821285.1 Clostridiaceae bacterium | reverse complement strand
ATTTGCATTGGTTAATCATAAAGCAGATAATACTTCAAGTAAAGATTGGAGAAATGATACTCAGAAGCAAATAGAAAGCTTAAATGACAACATAGAGAAAAGTAAAGCTGATATAGCGGAAAGTAAATTAGATGAGGAAATAGATGATGAAAATATGGAAAACTTTGAGTGGGAAATAAGTTTTCAAACAGAAGAAAAGGAATTATTACAAGCTAGGTTAGACAATAATGTCCCAGAGTTTCTTACAACTCCTTTAAAATTTGTATATAATTGCAGTACCATAATTTTTGTGATTGTTTTATTTATGGCTGTAATGTCTGCTAATACCATAGCGGATGAGTATTCTTCAGGAACTATACGTCAAATATTAATTAAACCAGTAAAACGGTATAAAATATATCTATCAAAATTTGTAGCAGTAATATTTTCAAGTATTGTGCTATGCGTAATAGTATATATTATTTCTTTAATTGTAGGACTTGCTTTATTTAGTAAAAATAGTGCTTCTATATACGATGTAGTTCTTGTAAATGGTGCAGTTGTTAAAAGGAATATGCTACAGTATATAGTTTTAAAAACACTATCTCAAATATTCTCAATTGTAGTAATAAGTTCTTTAACATTTTTAGTTGCAACATTAGTTAGATCTAATGCATTAGCTATAATAATAACCATTGTAGCCTATTTTGCAACTTCTATAGTAGGTGTATTTATAAGAAATAAACCGTTTTATAAATTTATTCTTACACCAAATTTATCATTGATAGATTATGTGTCAAAGGAAAGTATCCCATTTAAAGGTGGTACATTTACATTTTCTTTGACTATATGTTTGGTATATCTGTTAGTATTTTTAACTGCAGGTATTATGGTATATAGTAAAAGAGATGTATATTAATCTAAATTTATTGTTATAAAATTTAGTAAGTAACAGGTGATGTAACAAAACATATAATGTATTAGATTAATTTTATTGGCAGGTTTAATAGGTGAGTGTTTATAATAGAAAAGCTGCAGTAACATATGCTAAAACTTATGCACTAAATCCAAATCCAGATTATAAATTTTTTTATGTATTTGGAGAGGGCGGAGGAGATTGCACTAATTTTGTATCTCAGTGTTTACATGCAGGAAATATTCCAATGGAATTCAATCCTCAAAGTCAACCTTGGTGGTATAATAGGGTAAATAATCAATGGTCTATTTCTTGGGCGGTAGCGCATTCTTTTTATTGGACATTAAAAGTGAGAAATGAAAAAAAACTTACTGGATTAAAAGGGTTAGAAATAAAGGATATTTCTTCTTTAGAACTGGGAGATGTAATATGTTACGAAAATTATAACGGAATGGTATATCATTCTGCAATTATTACAGGATTTCAGGGGGGAGAGCCCCTTATAACTCAACATACATTTAATGCGTTGGATATACCATATACTAAATATAAAGCAAAAAAAGCACATTATATGAAAATATCAGGTTGATTATAAAATTTAATCAAGGACTATATCCGTAAAGAGCCATATAATAGATATTTATTCTATTATATGGCTTTAATATTATATTAAATAATTATTACAAAAATAAGGATAAAAAGATATTTGATTACACATAACAATAAAAACATGAGATAAATTGTAAAAACAAGAAAAATAATGTCGAAAATGATTTACACAATATATAAAAACATATATAATATTATTTGATATTAGATGATTTTAATCACATAATCGCACTAAATTTAAAGGAGAAAAGTTAATGAATAAAAGTGTAAATAATAAAAAATATACAATTATAGTAAATTTAAGTGCATTTTTAGTTGGAATGATTTTGTGGATTTTAGATGCATATGTATTAACTCATTTTGTAAATGAGCATAGAAATAGTTTTTGGGACAATTTAATTTTTGATGTAAAAATAAATAATTTATTAATGAGAATGATTATTCTTTTATTGTTAGTTGTTATTGCTATTATAAGTTGTAGTTTAAATTCAAGAAGAAATAATGAAAAAATTCAATTGGAAAACAATTATGATAAAATAAACAATATATTAAAACTTACATCTAGCATAAGCAAGGCAAAGGATATAGATGAAAAAGTGTTTATGTCAGATTTATTAAATACCGCGATAGAAATAATACCAGAAGCAGATTACGGAATGGCTTATATATATGAAGAGGGATTTGCAATACCTGTTAGTGCAATAGGACATGATAAAAACGCATTGATAAATTTAAAATATAAAGAATTTATAAAAATTGAAGAAACCGAAGATATTTTAATAATAAAAAATTTCAAAGATGTTGTATTATCAAATGTAGAACCTGATATTAGGAATATGCTAAAAAGCAATACTAAAGAAGTTAAAGAAACTATGTTTATTATATTATCATTAAATGGTAAAAAAATTGCAAGTATAAGTCTTGGAATTTCAAAAGATAGCGCTGAAAAGTTTAGCAAGGAATCAATAGAAATAGCAAGATCTCTTAAAAATATACCTGCTGCTTTTTTTACGCTTATAAAAGATTATGAATCAAAACAGGATCTATATAAGGAAATGATTTTATCTATTATTCAAATGCTTAGTTTGCATAATCCATATACCAAAGAGCATTCAACAAATGTTGCTCAAATGGCTCAAAAGATAGCTGAAGAATTGAAGATGAGTAAAATTGAAATAGATAATGTTTATTGGACAGGATTAGTCCATGATATAGGTAAAATACTTGTTTCAGATGACATTTTAGATAAAAAAGGTAGATTAACTTATGAAGAATACGAAATAGTAAAAAAACATCCTGTATGGGGATATGAGACATTAACCACAAATAAGGATTTATCACAGATTGCCAAAAATGTATTACATCACCATGAAAGATGGGACGGAAAAGGATACCCAGATGGAATATCTGGTGAAAATATACCTTTTACATCAAGAATTATAGCAGTAGCGGATACATATGACGCAATGACTAGTGATAGACCCTATAGAAAAGGTTTAAGTAAACAAATAGCAATAAACGAGATAGTAAACAATTCTGGCACTCAATTTGACCCTGAAATTGTTAAGGTTTTTGTTGAACAGGTATGTGAGTTCTAAAATTTTCAAGGTATTCCGATGTAGATCTATTCATTTCTAATGAAAAATCTGACATATATTTACGGCTACAGAATGCTTTAATGTCTTCATTAATATTTTTATCTAATAGTCCTTTTTCTTTATTTCTTAAAGTATGCATTTCCTTATGTTCTTCTTTATTTAATCTATGATATTTATTTTCAGACACGATATACTCCTGTTTAAAACGAACAGGTTTTTTTCTGGTTTTTTGAGATTGGGAAGGATAGCCATAAACCAACATAGCGGCAGGCATAACATAATCAGGGAGTTCTAACAGTTCTCGAATAATATCACAATTTTCAATGATATCACCAATATAGCAGGAACCAATTCCAAAGGATTCTGAGGCTACTACTGTATTTTGAGCAGCTATTGTTGCATCAGCTAAAGCAAGCAAAATATCTCCCTCTCCAGGAGTTCTTGGATTGCAATTTTCAAAGCAAAAATCATCATACCATCTTTGATAATCTGCAAGGAATATAAGTACTAAAGGCGCTTTTGCAATAAAGGGTTGGTTGTCACAAGTTATCGCTAGCTTTTCTTTTAATATTTTATCGGTAATGTCTATAATGCTATAGTTCATCATGGCACCAGCAGTTGGAGCTTCAAGTGCAGAGTTTAATATTTCTTTTTTTATTTCGTCTGATATCATTTTATCTTCAAAAATTCTAACAGATTTTCTATTTTTTATTTGTTTTATAACTTCATTCATAATATAACCTCCATATATAATAATAATTCTATATTTAATCTATAATTAAGCTTAATTTAAGATTCGTATTTTATAATGTAAATATGATAACCGACAGCAGTTCAAGGGGATGATTAAAATTAAAAGAAAGCTAAATAAAAAGATAATAATAATTATTTCAATTATAACATTAATAATAGCTACTATACTATATTCTTTAGCGGACAGATATTTAATTGAGAAGGTTGAAGCAGTGGTGCAACCTGCTACGGTAAATATTTCTGCTGATACCACAGATTCTTCATTATCAAGTGATATATACTATGATGATTCAAGCTATAAAAGCGATAATATAGAAATAAATATTGAAAAAGTTGAAACAGGGTCTGGTAGTAACAAAACAACTTATTATGTAGCGGATATAGTGCTAGAAGATTCTGGTTATTTAAATGCAGCGTTAGCTAAAAATGAATTTGGAAGTAACATTACAGAAACAACTTCAGATATAGCTGAGGATAATGATGCTATATTTGCTATAAATGGTGACTATTATGGATTTAGAGATGATGGCGTTTTAATACGTAATGGAGTTTTATATAGAGATGTACCAACAAGGACATCTGCAGCATTTTATAGTGATGGAGATATGCAAACTTTTGATGAAACGGAAATATCTTCAGAGGAATTACTTGCAAGCGGAGTGATAGATACTTATTTTTTCGGGCCAATACTTATAGATGATGGTGAAATTACAGAGGATTTTAGTAATACTTCTATAGATACTAATTTTGGAAATAGAACAATCGATAGTGCAAATCCAAGAACAGGAATAGGAATGATAGAACCTAATCATTTTGTTTTTATTGTAGTTGATGGAAGAAGTTCAGGGTATAGCAAAGGTATGACACTTACAGAATTTGCAAACACATTTAAAGATCTAGGTTGCCAAGAGGCATATAACTTAGATGGTGGCGGTTCTTCTACTATGTATTTCATGGGTGATGTAGTAAATAATCCACTTGGAAAGGGAGAAGAAAGAAAAGTCAGCGATATAATTTTTATAAAAGAGTAACAAAATAAAAAAGGAGTGTGATATTTATGATAGTATTAATTCCAGCTTATGAACCAAATATGAGAATGATAGAACTGATATTAAAATTAAGGGCGAAATGTGACTATAATATTATTATTGTAGATGATGGAAGTGGTAGTAAATATAAAGATATATTTGCACTTGCTTATGAAATGGGATGCACAGTTCTCACACAAGATGTAAATAAAGGAAAAGGCGAAGCGTTAAAATTAGGATTTAAATATATAGAGAATTTAGGAGAAAAACAAGGAGTTGTAACTGCTGATTGTGATGGACAACATTCAATTCAAGATATAATAAAAATAGCAGAAGCAATAGAAAAAGGTTCTAATAAAATAATATTAGGTAGTAGACATTTCACAGGTAAAGTTCCTTTTAGAAGTAGTTTTGGAAATAGCATAACAAGAAGCATATTTGCTTTTGCTAGCGGGGTAAAGATTTATGATACTCAGACAGGACTTAGAGGGTTTGCACCACATATGCTTAAATGGCTTTGCCAAGTTAAAGGAAGTAGATTTGAATATGAGATGAATCAACTATTAGAAACGTCATCTGCTGGGTATAGCTTAAATGAGATAGAAATAGATACTATATATTTAGAAGAAAATAAATCATCTCATTTTCATGCAATAAAGGATTCAGCTAAGGTGTATTTCCCTATTATTAAGTTTAGTTTATCTTCAATATTGTCAGGAATATTAGATTTTGTTTTAGTGATACTTATACAAATGATTACTTCAAATTTATTGCTTGCAGTTGTAGGAGCTAGAGTTTGCAGTGCTATATTTAATTACACTATGAATAAATTTTATGTATTTTCTAAAGGTAAGAATTCTACAGTAAAAAGTTCTTTACCAAGATACGCTATACTAGCTGCCATAGTGTTGCTTGGAAATTATGGAGTAATACATGTATTTAATGAGGTTATAGGTATAAACTTAATTATTTCAAAACTTTTCGCAGAATTAATTATATTTACATTTAGTTTTTGGGCACAAAGAAAATTTGTGTTTAATAATGAAGATAAAGAATATAATAAAATAAATAAAGTTAGTAAAAGAGTTAGTAAAAGAGTTAGGTTAAATTAATATAATAAAACATACAGACATACCGCTATGGTGTGTCTAATTTTGTTTTATGTAATGTAAGAATTCATTTGCAATATTTTATTTGAAAAATATTGCATTTTATTTTGTACTAGTGTACTATATATATAATACACTAGTACAAAGGAGGGAAAAATTTGGACTTTAAAAATAATATACCAATTTACATTCAAATAATAGAACTAATAGAAAAAGATATAATAAATGAAAAAATAAAGTGCGGAGAACAATTACCTTCGGTTCGCGATATGTCAGTTAAATATAAAGTAAATCCAAATACCATACAAAAGGTATTTAAAGAACTGGAAAGAAAAGATATAGTATTTACCAAAAGAGGTATGGGAACTTTTGTTAAGGAGGATTGCAATATGGTAGAAATATTAAAAGAAAATATGGCTACAGAATTAATGGGTAATTTTCTTAAATCTATGGAAGAATTAGGTTTCAATGATGAAGAAATAGTGGGAAATCTGAAAAAAGTTATGGATAAGGGGGAGCGGAATGTTACTGGAAATTAAAAATGTAAACAAAGATTATTTTAGAAAAAAAGCTTTGATAGATATAAACATGCAAATTGAAGAAGGTAAAATAGTAGGACTTTTAGGACCAAATGGAAGTGGGAAAACAAGTTTAATAAAAATGATAGCTTGTTTAATAAGAGCTGATCAAGGGGAAATCTTTGTAGATGGACAAAAAATAGGAATAGAAACAAAAAAAACAGTATCTTATCTTCCAGACAATGATTTTTTACCTAGTTGGATGAAAATAAAAGATGCAGTTAAATATTATGAAGATTTTTTCCCGGATTTCAATAGAAATAAATGCATAGATTTAATTAAATTCATGAAATTAGATGAAAATATGAAGACTAAAGCTTTATCTAAAGGAATGGGGGAGAAACTTAATTTATCTCTTGTTTTATCAAGGGAGTCAAGATTATTTCTTTTAGATGAGCCCTTAGCTGGAGTTGACCCTGTTGCAAGGGAGAAGATATTGGACTGTATAATAAATAATTATAATGAAAAATCAGCTATGTTAATATCTACTCATTTAATAAATGATATAGAGGGCATATTTGAAGAAGTAGTTTTTATTAAAGAAGGAAGAATTGTACTTCATAAAAATGCAGAAGAAATAAGAGAGAAAAATAATAAATCTATAGATGAATTATATAGGCAGGTGTTTAGAGATGAATAAATTAATAAAATATGATTTTGTAAAATACAAATTTAATATATTGATAGTCCCAGTAATATTTTATTGCATGATAGCACTAACTGTGATAACCAAGATTAAAGAAATGGGAATATCATTAAGTATTTTAACATTAACAATATATATTGTTTCTTTTGTAGTATCAATAAAATTGCTTATGGATTATGTTTTTGGAGAAGATAGTGAGTTATTTTTTACTATACCAATAGAAGGATATAAAATTTTAGTGTCTAGAATAATATCTTCATTTATTGCATTTTTCGGATCTTTATTTATAGCTTATTTTGGATTTTATTTAGTATCACCGATATTAAACTCTGATATGGTTTCTTTAAATAAAGATATGTCTTATATTTTAAATACAGTAAATACAGAATTGACTTTATCATCAATTATAAATAGTCTAATTATATATGCAATATTTTTTCTTCAGATAATTTTAATATTTTATTTTGTTATATCCTTTTGTAGTTCTTCAATAAGAAAAGTAAGACTAGGTAAAGTATTTTCATTAGTGCTTGGATTAGCAATGGAAATAATAAATATAGTAGGTATAACTTTTATTAGTAAAGTTAGCGAAGGATTTAAGTATATTGATTTTAATAAAGTGATAGTAGGAATAACGCAGATGGGTGTTGGTGGTTATGATGCCCAATATGGTGATTATAGTTATTCTATTTATGGATATAATTTGGTTAATATTAAATTATATATACCAGTAGCCATATATGTAGTAGTTACTATTATCATTTTATTCTATATAACAAGCAAATTCATTGATAAAAAGGTAGAGATATATTAGAAACTTATCCTAGTGTATCAATATATGAAAAACGAAGAAATATGTAGAAATATGGTGAATAAATAGTATATTTTTAAACAATAGGGTAGAACGGAATAAGTATGTTTCATATTTATGATACAATACTCCTTGTCGCCAATAAGAAGCGAAAAAAACATTGAAAGATGTAAAAAAAACTTCT
>JBGUER010000144.1:0-8266 GCA_041821285.1 Clostridiaceae bacterium | reverse complement strand
ATAATTGTTAAACAATCTATATAGGTAGTTTTATATTTGCTTGTTAATGGTTTGAAAAATCCTTCTGGTACTATTTCAAATAAATTTATGTAAATCACCTCATTTGTATTATTCTCCTTATGTATTTTACCCCGTTTATGGATTCATTAGCAAGTAATTTCATGTATTCGTAGAAAAGATAATAAAAAAGAACCGAAATTACTCGATTCTATTTTAAACTTTCCATAGTGTTTTTTGCCCAATTAGAGTCCTTATATATTGCCCTACCTACACCTATTAGATCTGCTTTTTCTTCCTCTAGTAAATTTTCACAAGCTGAAGCTTCTGTTATTCCACCAGTTAATATAACTGGAATTGAAATAACTTCTTTTATGGCTTTAGTAAGAGGCGAAAAATATCCTTGTTCATTATTAGAATTTATACTGTATCCAGAAAATCCACCAGATATATCAAGAATATCTAGTCCTGCTTTTTCAAATTCTTTAGCTGCTATTTTGCTATCCTCTATGGTTGTTCCTCCATCCATATAATCGCAAGCTCCTAATCTAAGAAAAATTGGGAAATCTTCGCCTACAGCCTGCCTAACAACTTTTATTATATCTATATGAATTTTTATTCTAGAAAGCAAATCTCCACCATATTCGTCCTGTCTTTTATTACTAAGAGGAGATAAAAATTGATTTAAAAGATAACCATGGGCAGAGTGAATTTCAACACCATCAAACCCAGCTTGCTTTACACGAAGAACTGCATTTTTAAACTCTTCTATTATATTTTTTATATCGCCTTTTTCAAGCTCATTTGGAATATTCCCTCTGCGAGGATTTTTAGCAGCTGAAGGTCCGACTACCGCGCATCCTGTTACCTCTTTATTTGCAGCACTTCCAGCGTGGTTTATTTGCATTATTGTTTTAGACCCGTTTTTATGAATAATATTAGCTAATTGCTCTAATCCTTCTAAATCTGCATTATCTGCTATAGATAGCTGTTTTTCATGGGCCTTCCCTTGCTTTGTAATATAGCTATGTTCTATTATAACTAAACCTATATATCCGCCTTTTGTTTTTTCATCATAATAATTTAATAAATTTTTAGATATCTTCCCATTTTCCTGAGATTTAGAAGTAGCCATAGGTGGCATTACTAATCTGTTATGAAGATATATCTTTTTATTTTCTAATGATTTATTTAAATAATTCATTTGTTTTCTCCTTTTCATTAATCTATTTCCCGGGATTATTTATACAAAGTCTTATCTTTATTCGGAAATTCTTTTATTTCATATAATAATTCATCAGTAGTTTTTTCAACCCAAGATTTATCTTCATCTAAATCAGATTGAATATCTATATTACTATTTTTACTGGTTTTTAAACCATTTTTAAATAGAATATGATTTTTTTTCATTATCCCTGTTAAATACCCCCCTTGAAATCTGGTAGGTTCCATTGAAGTAATAAAAGCATTTGGTTCAAATTGATCTACATATCTATATAATTCTAATTCTCTATTTTTCTTTGCAAGTATGTCTAATCTATAACGATTACTCGCTCTACCTTGGCCTTCAAAAATAGTTACCCCGAATCCTTGGCTTCGTAAAAATTCTATCATTTTATCGTCTTTCTTACTAATATTAACCATTACAGATGTATACCCAATAGCAAGTTTTTTCTCAACCTGAATGCCAATAGCAAGACCAATACTAAATCCAGCTGCATAAACAAGCATTTCCACTATGCTTTGTTCCCCTGATAGTACGATACTTAATCCAAATACATAAATTAGAGCCTCAAGCATTCCAAAAATAGTAGTTAATACAGTTAATTTCTTAACCATACAAAGTGTTCTAAGCGTTAATAATGGAACATATATCAACTGCAATACTAAAATTAAAACAATCTCATTCATAATAACATCTCCTATAAAATATATTAAATATCTACGGAGTATTATATCAATTATTTATGAATTTTGATATAAATTCATAAATAATTTTTAAAAATAATTTTAAACAAAAAAATAATTGCATCAGCTAAATACAATGCAATTATTTCATCTTTCCTATTTTAACATTTTACTATCATAAATAATTTTCATACAACAGCTATTCCCACAAGAAGCTTGAGTTATATCAAGATTTTCTATAGTTTTAGAATACATATTTTTTAATATAACTTTATTAGATTCTACAATAAATCTTCTAGGATAACTAGGCACAGGGCTATATTCTGCTATTGCATTATTACTTATACGTTCTTCAGCCCCTTGAAATACCTTTATACTAAAAACTACAGTATAGCTGTCTAGTGATCCTAATTTATCAATATACCATGTTACTAATCCACCATTTTCAAACTTTTTGTAACTTAGTCGTCCTGCACAAATAGATACTATTGAATTAAATCCAGCTCCCTTTGGAAGTATATCCTCTATTTTTATATTATATATTGGAAAAGGACAACAATTCGTTATTTTTAAACTATATTTTACCAAACTATCATCTTTAAGGCAAATATCTGCTTTTGTAAATTCACAACAAGTTCCACATATCTTTTGCATTTTCTTTAAGAATATATTGTTGCATGTTGCCATAATTACAACATCATCACTAACAGGATTCCCAGGAACTGTAGGAGTTATATACCAATTAGCAGTTGCCTTATTGATTTGATCTGTAACAGGTCCTAATTGAACATCAGTTATTTCAGCTTGGAATGTATAGGTAAGCGTTATTGTTCCTTGCATTGCATCTATAACTAATATAATTGGAAATGAAACCGTTGCATCAGATAATATACCTGATATTGGTACACTATTTAATGTAGCATTACCAATATATTGCTGACCATCTGGAATAATATCTGTAAGTTGCAAATTATAAACTATTATTCCCTTAGGAATAGTAATAACCACTGTATACGTAATAATTTCTCCTATAACAGCATATTTTATATCCGCATCTTTATTAATGCCTAGAGACTGTGCATCTATTTCAACTATATTTGTTGTCTCCGGGCCATAGGTTATGCCAAATCCATTATCATTTGTTCCATACTCAAAGGTTGCTGAGTTAAATATTCTTTGTCCTGGAGCTACACCATCTAAAGTATCCACAGAAAATATTAAAGTCTCAGTATTTGATACTGCTATAGTTGGAATATTCCAAGTAATAGTGTCTCCTGCGGCCGTTGGCGTTCCAGCTGTTGCTGATAAAGAAGATACAATAATTTGCAAAAACGGATCTATAACATCTGTAAGAACTGTATTATATGCCGTTTCCTCGCCATTATTTTCTAAACTTATTCTATATTCTATAACATCTCCGACTTCATAAATTAGCGGAGCTACTGTGAATACTCCTCCTTGTGTTACGTTACGCTGCTCTTTAAGCCCTATAACATTAGGTGTTCTAACTATTACATCTTCATAAACATTTAAGGTTCTAACTGGTGTTCCCCCTGCATCCGTCCATGTTAATCTAGCTCTGTCTTCTTGAGTTTCTTCATATGGAGGAACATGGTCTGCATCTGTTATCCTAACTTGAAAAGTATATATTACAATTTGTTCACTGCTAGTTGCATTCACTGAAGCTACTAATGGGAATGTTACAACTCCACCAATAACGCTAGATGGTGTAATTGGCGATCCATCTTTTGTGGCACTTCCAACTTGATATTCTTGAGTAGCATTTGGAAAAAAATCTGTAACTTGCACATTGTAAGCTATAGTTCCAAGTGGAACTGTTACAGTAATGGTGTAAGTTACTAGATCCCCTATTTTAGCAATAGCTGGACTTACTGCCTTAGCCAAAGTAACTGCACGAGTTCTTAATGTTACTGAATCTTCAAATGGATCACCTGGATATTGGAAAAATCCATCCGCCTGAGAATATGGTCTTTGAAGTATTGCTTCATTAATATAATTTTTACCTGATACAACCATTCCAACTAAAACATCATAATTAAACGTTAATGTTTCATCTGGTGCAAGTTGCTCTACAGTAAGCGAAACATTTTGACCGGAAAAAACAGGAGTGGTATAGGTACCTGTACCAGTTATAGTATAGGTTCCATTATAAGTTAACCCAGTTGGTATTACATCTGTCAAATCCATTTCAAAAGCATCAGTTACTGTATTTTCAGAATTTTGTGGATTAGCTATAACAATAGAATAGGTATAAATTTCTCCAAATTTAATATTGTTTACATTAGGTCCAGATACTGTTTTATCGAACTGGATATTTGGCTCACCAAAATCTACATCTACCATAGAACGGGCGCTATAGCCTAATCCCATTGAATTTTCAAGAGATAATTTAGCTAAATTTTTTCTTGTACCAACAAACACTATATCATCAACTGGAACTTTAAATTGAGCAGTCCATAAACTATTACCTGGAACATCTCCTAAAAGCCATCTCAAGCCATTAGGTGTTACTGTAACCGGTGTAAATGTAGTACCTAATGTTCCTCCATAAGTTACGGGGATCGTATCTACTAAAGGTCCCATATTTAAAGGCGCATATTCATCTATTTGCACATTCATCTGGTCTGAAGTTAACCCTAGTGAACTATAGGTTATCAAAAATTCTATTTCATCCTCTGGTGAGGCTACATCATATGACTTTGCTGTACCATCTTTATAATAATAGCCTAAAATTTCCTTAGTTATAGTAGGTGTTATTATTTCAACAGTAACCCCTGAACTATCAGGTGTTAGAGTCCCTGTTGTTTGATTAGTTCCATTTATAGCAGAATCATTAGTTAAAGTATCACCAGCTGATACCATATCACCATTAAAATACGTAGCATCTACAACAGTTTCGAATGTAATAACTCCACTGGTACTTGCAAGCATTGAACCTATATTCCATACCAAAGTTGTTATTCCTAAAGCGCTAGTTATTGAATCTGGAGTTATTGATGCAGAACCTAAAGTATAGCTTTGTCCATCCCCTATAATATCAGTCACAACAATACCATCCACATTATCATATTGATTTATACTGTAATTTAGCGTGTAGAAATTAGTTGCACCTACATCCGTTATACCAGAGCCTACTGATTTATTTATTAATACATCTAGTGCATCTGTCATAACTTCTGCTTCTATTTCTCCTGACTGTCCATCTAAAGTTGCTATATTTTCTAAAGAAGTATCATGAGGAATCCTATCTCCACTGTTCTCCAAACAATCCAGTGTGTAATTATTCCATATAGCAGCATCAAAAGTAATAATATTAACACTACTAGGAGATAGCGTTACTGTTCCCCAGTCTATACTCACAAAATCTTGACATAATGGAGAAGAACTAGAATCCGGCGTAATAATAGTAGGTGATAAAAGACTTCCTGAATCTGGACCTACTACATTTAAATTATTTAAATATCTTATGCCATTAGCTAATTCATCTAAAAGAGTTACTACAGAAGCTGCTACACTGTTATTAGTTAATGTCAAAGTGTATTGATAATCCCAAAATGGTAAAACCACTGGATCTAGTTCCCCTGCCCCCTTAGTTATTTTCTCTGGAGCACTTTTGGTTAAATTATACCTAAGTGGCACAAAATCAGAAGCATCCGTTTTTGTTATTTTTACATTATCATCGTCATCATCACCACGAGGTAGCGTATCTACGGTTCCACTTACTTCTACATCTACTAAATGTATATCAAAAGGTACTGGTAATCCTGTATCTCTAAAAATTTCATCAGATTTAAGGATAAGCTCAACACCATAATCTGATTGATTTGGTGCTAAATCAGTCAAACTTAACCAAGTAATAATTAACGTTCCTCCTGGACCAGGTACTATTGAAGATGGCGCTATTGATGCACTATCCAAAGAAACCCCATCTGGTAAAATAACTTGAACTTCTAAATTGTATCCTCTTTCTGTACCACTTGTATTTGAAAATGATAAATTAGCACCTCCGGTTGTCCCTAAAACAACTTTAATAGTATCAGGAGATAAACTCACCAAAAAATCTGCAGGTTGTATTGCCATTAAATCATCGCCCTTCATATATATTCTGCAAATACAAATTCACAGAATTGTTATACTACAATATACTCAAAACTTATGGGGACGGTTCAGTAAAAATATAATAAATCAAAGAAGAATGGAACTAATTCCATTCTTCTTTGATATGTATTTTCTTTTTATTATTTTCTATTTTATTAAATATGAATATTACTACTACACTACATAGTAAACCTAAAATCATTCCTGCTAAAACATCTGTTGGATAATGTACATATAAGTATAATCTAGAAAAAGCAATTAATAATGCTAAACTGAAAAATCCTATCGCATATTTTTTTAAGTATTTTGCTAAAACTCCCGCCACTGCAAAGGAAGATGCAGTATGTCCTGATGGAAATGAATATGTTAATGGCTTTGAAATAAGAAGATTAACAGCCGGTATAGCTTCACATGGTCTTATACGCTGAACTAAATTTTTAAGTACCCCTTCTCCTAAAATCGTAGTTAGAAGCAAAGCTACTAAGGCCATAAATCCTATTTTTCTATATTTTTTGTTTATCATTAATATAACTGCTATTATAATCCATACTGCTCCACCATTTCCAAGTGAAGTAAATAACACCATGATTTTATCCATAATAGCCCCATTCATATTATCTTTTATAAATAATAAAATAGAACTATCAAATTTATTTATAAAGTTCATCATATTTTTCTATTCCTCCTTTAGTTAAAAATCCTATTTTTATTATATACCAATATTATTAAATTTTACTTAAAAAGTACAAAACTAGCCTTCTATAAAACCGAAGGCTGTTTGTTTTTTTAATTTTCCTGTACCGTCCCCACTATTTCATTTATTTTTATCACTCTTGTATGGTCTATTTGAGTCCATTCTGTCTGCTTTTTAAATATACATATGATATTTATTGGCAGCCAAGTCATTATAAAAAACCAGTAAGACAATATTCCTTTTAACATTTTTGGTATTTTCTTTTTCTCTATTACTACAACTGCAAAAGAAGTAGCAAAAGTTGCTAAATATGAATAATCTATTGACAAAAATAATCTATAGAATAAATCAGTTTGTGGAAAATAGTTATACCCAACATATAACAAACTTAGTATTATTGTAAGAATAATTGATACAAGATATAGTATTTGCATAATAGGTGATATGAAAAACATCATTAAATCTAAACTTGAAAAGTTTTTTTCTTTTACTGTATTCTTTAAAAGTTTAAAAGAATATAATTCAAAACCTTGAATTAATCGACGGTGTAAATAACTCCTTCGTTTTTTTAGTTATATTTTACACGGTCTTTATCAGTTGGAATGCCGTTAATTACTTTTTCCCAAGTTCCATTTTGGAACAACTCATATTCTTCAAAAGCACAGGGCAATCCATTTGCAGTAGCTATGTTACTGCTATCCATAAGTTGAAAATGCAGATGGGGAGCAAATGAATTTCCCGAATGACCTACTCTGCCAATAACCTCACCTTTTTTTATGTCTTGACCAACTGAAACTTGAATAGATCCTGTTTGAAGATGAACTAATGCAGCATACACATTATCCCCACAGTCTATAATGATATAGTTACCTGCAACTAATTGAACATCATCTGTTTCAGGTTTAAAATAATGTGCGTTTTTATATGCGTTAACCATATCTGAACGCAAATTTGTTCGTTCACGTTCTTCATATCCGTCTTGAGCTTGAATAATTGTTCCATCGCAAGGGGAATATACATCTTGTCCCCAACAATAGTATTCTTTCAATGGCATACCATGCAAAAAATATTGTGCTAAACTACCACGATAAGCAGGTAAGCCACGCCGGTTCCAATCTACTTGGATAAAGTCATAAGCATATCTTGTTCCTAACTGATTTGTTCCGTGGCTTGGAATTTTTGTACCCGGGGTGTTTGGAGCAAGCCATTCTCCCCTCAAAGGGAATCCTACAATAATTGGGTTTTTCATTTCATTCATCATCCTCCTTTCATTCTCCCATTGATTAAAAGCAACTACTAATGTGATGGCAAGCAGTAGTAATATCACAAAAGGTATAGACCTATTTCTTTTTTGTTTTTTATTGTTGCTTGCACATTGCAACTTGTTATTCATTGACAGAGGTATAGAATATTTTTTTAAGTTCATCAAAATATTCATCAATCGTTTGTAAGATTTTTTCGCAATTTATATCTTCGTGGGGATTATTGCGAATATCATCAAATATTTCATTTGTAAATCCAATATTAGCCCATAAAATAAACTGCTTG
>JBGUER010000143.1:0-8279 GCA_041821285.1 Clostridiaceae bacterium | reverse complement strand
CTATCTACATTATTTGGTATAGTAAAGATGAATAGTTTTTATTATAGTGTTTTAGAAGGGAATGTAGGAAAAAGACTTGATGTTTTTTTAACTGAAAAGCAAGAGGACAAATCTAGGTCCTATATTCAGAATATTATAGACCAAGGAAATGTTGAAGTTAATAATAAAAAAGAAAAAACCGGTTATAAAATAAAATTAAATGACCAGGTTGAGTTATGCATACCTGAGGTAAAGTCTCTGAATGTGGATGCTGAAGATATTCCTTTAGATATTATTTATGAGGATGGGGAAGTTATAGTTATAAATAAAAAACAAGGAATGGTGGTTCATCCTGCTGTGGGGAATTATTCAGGTACCTTAGTAAATGCACTTTTAAATCATTGCAATGATTTATCGGGAATAAATGGAATAACAAGACCTGGAATAGTTCATAGAATAGATAAAGATACATCGGGTATTTTAGTCGTTGCAAAAAATGATTTTTCACATAATAAATTAGCTGCTCAATTAAAAGAACATACAATGAATAGAGTATATTATTGTCTTGTGCATGGAAATATAAAAGTTGAGTCAGGAATAGTTGATAAGCCTCTTGGACGGCATAAGACCGAAAGAAAAAAGATGGCTATAATAGATAACGGTAAAAGAGCTGTAACTCATTACAGAGTGTTAGAGAGGCTTAATGGGTACTCTTATATTGAATGCATACTAGAAACAGGAAGAACACATCAAATAAGAGTGCATATGGCATCTCTTGGTCATCCTATAGTTGGTGATAAAGTTTATGGGTATAAAAAAGAAAAGTTTAAATTAAATGGTCAAATGTTACATGCAAAAATTTTGGGATTTATCCATCCTAAAACAGGCGAGTATATGGAATTTAATTGTGAATTACCTAGTTATTTTAAAGAAATATTAAAAAAATTAGAAAATGATTTGAAATAGTTATAATAATATGTTAATATTAAAAAAAACCTTTAAATGATCCTGTGAGGTCACAAGGCGCTATGATATGGTTGAATTATGCCTTGGCCTTGGGTCAAGGCTTTTTTTATATAATTTGTTATTTAGGAGGTGATTTTATGAATTTAAAGGCTGAACTTTTAGACGAAAAAGCTGTATCAAGAACTTTAACTAGAATATCTCATGAAATAATAGAAAAAAATAAAGGGATTGACCAAGTTGTTCTTATAGGGATAAAAAGAAGGGGAATTCCAATATCTAAAAGGATATCTAGTCTTATAGAATCTTTTGAAGGTAAAAATATTCCTGTTGGAGTTGTAGATATTAGTTTATATAGAGATGACTTATCTAAGATAAGTGATCTACCAGTAGTTTCTACTAAAGAGTTAGGAGTAGAAGTTAAAGATAAGATAGTTATATTAGTAGATGATGTTCTTTTTACTGGAAGAACGGCAAGGGCTGCAATAGAAGCTGTAATGGATAAGGGAAGGCCAGAAATGATACAATTGGCTGTTTTAGTAGATAGAGGCCATAGAGAGCTTCCTATAAGAGCTGACTATGTTGGGAAAAATATACCGACATCAAAAAATGAAATTATAAAAGTTGAGTTATCAGAAGTAGATGGTTTAGATAGTGTAAAAATATACAATATATAACAAAAATATAAAATATACAATCTTTTAATTAACCCGGAGAGGTTAGAAGGAGGAAATGATGAAAAATTACGTAGACGTTGAGGAAAGATTACCTATTTTGAAAACTATACCTTTGAGTTTTCAACATTTATTTGCTATGGTAGGAGCAACAATTTTAGTTCCAATTATTACAGGAATGAGTCCATCTATTGCATTATTTGCTAGCGGTGTTGGAACACTTATTTACATTTTATGTACAAAAGCAAAATTACCAGCATACATTGGTTCATCTTTTGCTTTTATCGCACCGATGCTTGCAGCCACTACAGCTTATGGGAAATCAGCTATGCTGTCTGGAGTTATTTCAGCAGGTGTGGTTTATGTGATAATAGCTTTAATTATTAAATTTACTGGTATAGGTTGGCTTAACAAAGCGCTACCACCAGTTGTAGTAGGTTCTGTTGTTATAGTAATTGGATTATCGCTTGCAGGAGTTGCAGTAGGTTGGGCAGGATTAAATCCAGCAGCACCACCTAGCTTGCCAGAAGGAGTCCCTCTAAGTTCAGCTATTATTGTTGCTGTTATAACATTACTTATTGGAATTATTGGAAGTACTTATTTTAAAGGTTTTTTAGGAGTTATTCCTATATTAATAGCTATGGTAGTTGGATATATATCTGCTATACTTTTAAATGTTATACCTGATGAGGTTTTAAGAGAAATAGCCTCAACTAATTTATTTAGATTACCTGAATTTACAATCCCAAGTTTTAATATAAATGCAATAATACTAATGGCACCTGTAGCCTTTGTAACTATTGCAGAACATATAGGACACGTTTATGTAACGAATAATGTTTGTGGAAGAGATTTTACAAAGAATCCAGGACTTCATAGGTCAATACTTGGAGATGGACTTGCTACTATCTTTGCTGGATTTGTAGGAGGACCTCCCAATACTACATATGGTGAAAATATTGGAGTTATGGCAATAACTAAAGTATACAGTGTTTGGGTTATTGGCGGGTCTGCTATTATAGCTATATTATTATCTTTCTTTGGTCCAATAACTGTTATAATTCAAAATATGCCTCAACCTGTTATGGGCGGAGTTAGTATACTTCTATTTGGAATAATAGCATCATCTGGATTTAGAGTTTTTGTAGAAGATAAAGTTGATTTTAGTAAAAAGAAAAATTTAATCATATCTTCAGTTATAATAGTACTTGGAATTGGTGGAGCAAAACTTAATATAAAAGGTGTTGAAATTGCAGGAGTAGCTTTAGCTACTATTGTTGGAATAGTATTGAATCTTGTTTTACCAGATGAAAGTGCTGTAGAAAAGGATGATTAGTAATTCAAAGGATGCCTAGCATCCTTTTTTTTATGGTATAATAATCAAAAGGTGGTGATACATTTGAAAATATATTCTTGGAATGTAAATGGACTAAGAGCTATATTGGGTAAAAATTTTATTGAATTTATAGAAGAAGAGAAACCAGACATTTTATGTGCACAAGAAACTAAAATACAAGAAAGTCAAATAACTGATGAAATGAGAAATTTAGATGGATATTATTCTTATTTTAGTTTTGCTAAAAAAAAGGGGTATAGTGGAGTTTTAGTATATTCTAAAATAAAGCCTAACAAAGTATATCATGGTTTTGGTGAAGATAGATATGAAGAAGAGGGCAGAATCTTAGTTTTGGAATATGATGATTTTACCTTGCTTAATATATATTTCCCTAATGGTCAAATGAATGAAGATAGACTTAATTTTAAAATGAAATTTTATGATGAAACTTTAGATTTTTGCAATAAATTGGTTGAAGAAGGCAAAAAATTAGTTATATGTGGAGACTATAATACTGCCCATACTGAAAATGACATAAAAAATGCTAAAGCTAATGAGAAAAATTCAGGTTTTTTACCAATGGAAAGACAATGGATAGATAAATTTATAGATAATGGATATACTGACTCATATAGGTTTGTAAACAAGGATAAAATAGAGTATTCTTGGTGGAGCTATAGATTTAAGGCTAGAGAGAGAAATACAGGTTGGAGAATAGATTATCACTTTGTATCTAATAATTTATTAAATCAAGTTTTAGATGCTAAAATACTTACAAATGTCATTGGGTCTGATCATTGTCCTATATTATTAGACTTAAAATAAGGAGAGAAAAATGGATTTTAGAATAGTTGCAACTACTACATTTGGAATAGAAAAAGTTTTAAAAAATGAACTTAGAGATTTAGGTTATTGGGATTTAACTGTAGAAAATGGAAGAGTATTGTTTACAGGTAATGAAAGGGACATAGTAAGGTGTAATATAAACTTAAGATGTGCAGATAGAATATATATTGAAATAGCAAGATTTAAAGCGGAATCCTTTGAAGAATTATTTCAAGGAACTACAAAAATAAATTTTGGAGATTTAATGCCTGAAAACGCTAATATGCATATAGTTGGAAAATCTGTTAAATCAAAATTGTTCAGTGTATCAGATTGTCAAGCTATAGTTAAAAAAGCAATGATAGAGTCTATGAAAAGAAAATATAAAATAGAATGGTTTGAAGAAAATGGTCCTAAATATAAAATAGAAATTTCTATGTTGAAGGATATAGCAACTTTAAATTTAGATACTTCAGGTTTAGCACTTCATAAGAGAGGATATAGGAAAGAAGCTGGAACTGCTCCATTAAAGGAAACATTAGCTGCATCTTTAGTTTTGCTTAGTAATTTTGATAAAGGAAGAATTTTAGCAGATCCATTTTGTGGTTCAGGAACTATTCCTATTGAAGCTGCACTTATTGCTAAAAATATAGCTCCTGGTGTAAATAGAAACTTTGCTGCTGAAGAGTTTGATTTTATAGATAATAAAATATGGCAGGAAGAAAGAGATTTAGCCAATAGCAAGATAAATGATGATGAATTTAGAATTTTAGCTTCTGATATAGACGGAGGAATTTTAAAAACTGCCAGGGAAAATGCAATTCTTGCAAATGTTTCAGACTATATTTCATTTCAAACCCTTCCTATGGAAGAATTTAAATCAAAGAAAAAATATGGAGTTTTAATATCAAATCCTCCGTATGGAGAGAGAATAGGTGAGGCAGAAGAAGTTCAAAGAATGTATCGAAGTCTTGGAAATATTTACAAAGGACTTGATGAATGGTCATTTTATGTTCTAACATCTAATTTAATATTCGAAAAATTATTTGGCAAGAAGTCTGATAAAAACAGAAAATTATATAATGGTAAAATTTTATGCTATTATTATCAATATATAAATAATCCACAAAAATAAGGGCCATAGCCCTTATTTTATTCTTTCTAATAATATTTCTTTTGGTGGAGTTACATAAATGGTTTTATTTGTATAGTATATTACCATCCCGGGTTTACTACCTGATGGTTTTTTTACATTTTTAACTATAGTGTAGTCTACAGGTACTTTAGAGGAGTCTTTTCCTTTGCTATAAAATGCAGCTAAAATAGCTGCTTCGTTTAATGTTTTTTCAGAAAATTCCATAGATTTTATTATTACATGAGATCCGGCTATATTCTTAGTGTGAAGCCAAGTATCTCTTTTATCTGCAAATTTTAGTGTTAAATAATCATTTTGAACATTATTTTTACCAACATAAATTTTAACGCCTTCAGAAGATAAATATTCCATGGGATTAGAAGCTTTTACTTTTTTATCTTTTTTGTTTTTTTGATTTTTTGATTTTTTATGCTTTATATAAGAAGATTCCATTAGTTCATATTTAATTTCTTCTATTTCAGTATAGTTTTCTACGTTTAATAAATTATTTAAAACAGAATTTAAGTATAAAAGCTCTTCTTCAGCATTTTTAAGCTGCTCTTTGCTCATAGATTCAGTAGTTTTTAATTTGTTATATCTTTTAAAATATTTTTGTATATTTTGAGAAGGAGATTTATTTATGTCTAGATTTATTTTTATAATTTCACCTGTGTCACTATAGTAATTTGATACTTCAATATAGGTATCACCCCTTTTTACACTATAAATATTAGCAGTTAAAAGTTCGCCTAATAGTTTATATTTATCTTTCCCTTTAGCTTTTTCAAGATTATCTTCTAAAATTCTTATTTTTTTACTGCATCTTTCAATGTTAGTTAATAATAATTTTTCTAAATTTGCTCTTTTAGATTTCAATCTATCTTGTTTATCTTTTTCTAAATAGAAATTTTCTAATAGTTTAGAAGGAGAATCAAATTTGATTTTATCTTCGTATCCTAAATTATCTAGATTTATACAATGAAAATCTTTGTATATGTAATTTTTGGTATATATATAAAAGTCAAAACAATTATTTAATTTATTTTTCAGGGCATTTAACTCATTGTCTATATCAGGGAATTTATTAAATAATTCTTTAGATAACGGTCTGCTAATGCCTGTAAATACATTTGAGTAAATGTTTTCGTCATTTTGTATATTATTAATATTAATATAAGATGATACATCTTCTTCATTAGAAATCAGTGGATTTAATTTATTAGAAGCAGGTGGATAAATAAAGCTTATTCCAGGTAAAAGGCTTCGTACTCTATTTATATCAGGTGTTACATGCTTAATTGAATCCATAATAATGTTATCTCGGTCTCTAATTAATGAAATATTACTATGTCTTCCCATTATTTCGATTATTAATTTATATTTGCTGTCAAATCCAAGTTCATCTTGGCTTAAAAATTCAAATATTAATATTCTGTCTGTTTCAATTTGTTCTATTTTAGAAATTTTAGATGAAGCTAAATATTTTCTTAATACCATACAAAACATAGGTGCTTTAATTGGATTTTCTCTATTTCCAAAGGTTAAGTGAGCTCTTGGATATACAGGAGAAGCGCTTACTAGAAGTTTATAGTTATTTTTATTGTTTCGTATAGTTATAATAATTTCATCTTTTTCTGGTTGATTTATTTTAGATACTTTTCCTCCAAGCAATTCTTTTACTAATTCCTTGTTTATACTACTTAAAAATATTCCATCTAATGCCGTGATAATCACATCCTTTTGTAAAACTTATAAATCTTTATTTGATAAGTATATCATTATATAATAGCAAAATAAAGTAAATAAAGTTGAGAAATTTATTATAAAGTATTTTTAAATTAGTAAAAATTTGTTATAATATTTTTGGTGGGTAAAAATAAGGGGGTATTATGGAGAAGATAAAAGATATATTTAATCAGTATAAGGGATTAAATAGGGGAATATATATTATATTTATAGCAAGGATAGTAAATACCATAGGAAGTTTCGTCTTTCCTTTACTTAGTTTAATGTTAACTCAAAGATTTAATTTAAGTACTACAAGGGCTGGAGCATATATTACATTAATGAGTATATTGTCAGGATTAGCTATGATGGTTGGAGGAAAAATTGCAGACTCCTTAGGAAGAAAAAAAGTTATTATTATTTTCCAAGGACTAGCTGCACTTGTATATATTATTTGTGGTAATTTGGATATGAATATGTATCTAATATATTTATTGATGTTATCACCAATATTTAATGCATTAGCACAACCTGCTCAAAGTGCAATGATAATGGACTTGGTTGAACCAGAAAAAAGAAAGGAGGCTTTTTCACTTCTTTATATGGGGCATAATTTAGGATATGCTATAGGTCCATTATTAGCTGGGGTGTTATATTATAGAAATAAAATATCATTAATATTTATAGGTGATGGAGTTACAACTGTTGTGTCCTTATTATTATTATTGATTTTTGTAAAAGAAACTATAAATAATGACCAAAAGGAAATAGTAGATGGAAATAGGGTGCTTGAAAAGAAAGTTGAAGGTTCAGTTTTTTCTGTATTATTGAAAAGGCCAGTTCTAATTTATTTTGCTTTAATTTTATTTATGTATCAATTTAGTTATTCTCAATGGACATTTGCATTACCTCTTCAACTAGGAGATATATTTGATGTGCAAGGCGGAAAATATTATGGAATATTAAATGCTATTAACGCTTTGATTGTTATAGGTTTAACTCCATTTATAGTTAAAGCTACAAAAAAATTAGCACCTGTTTATGTTATGTCTTTAGGTGGATTTTTTTATGCTATAGCTTTTGGATCACTTGCCTTTTTTAAAGTTATGCCTTTATTTGTAGTATCTGTTATTATATTAACAATAGGTGAAATAGGAATTTCAATAAATGCATCAACATTTGCAGCTAATAATTCTCCAGCTTCTCATCGAGGAAGATTAGATGCTACTATACAAATAATATTTGGATTAGGTTATGCATTAGGACCGCTAGCAATGGGTAAAATAATAAATATTTGGAGTTTTAAAATTGGATGGATTTTTATATTTTTCATTATGATTATAGCAAGTATTTGTATGCTATTATTAGATAGAAAAATTAATTGATACATTAATAAAAAAATAAATAATAAAGGTTCAATATTATTTATTTTTATAAAAGCAGAAATCAATTAATTTTATAAGTAAAATTAATTGATACATTAATAAAAAAATAAATAATAAAGGTTCAATATTATTTATTTTTATAAAAGCAGAAATCAATTAATTTTATAAGTAAAATTAAATAATATACATTATAATAAAAATAAATAACACGGGAGGTAAAGTTTATGTTTTTTTATAAAGCGCAGGGAAATGGAAAT
>JBGUER010000142.1:0-8341 GCA_041821285.1 Clostridiaceae bacterium | reverse complement strand
CTGTTCCTACAACACCTACAGTTAGGTTTTGTATCTCTTTACCCTGTATTCCTTTTAGTGAATAATCTTGAACATTACTTCTATCCATAATAGCTTTCATTTTTCTAGTTGCCATAAGAAGCAGCATAATAGTATAATCAGTTACACTATTTGGTGAATAAGTTACATTTCCTACTCTCATTCCTAGCTGTTTAGCTTTTTTTATATCTATATGATCGTATCCAATTGTTCTTGTGGATATAAACTTAACTCCAACCTGATGAAATTTTTCTATTAATTCATCATTAATAACAGTGGTAACTACACTTACACATTGAAAACCTCTTGCTAATTCTACATTTTCTATAGTGGGTTCCTGTTTACATAATTTTACTTCAACATTGTGTTTTTCACTGAATTTCTCAAAATATTCCGTTTCGTCTTTTCTATGACTGTATACAAATATTCTCATTATTTATTCTCCTTTTTATATAAATTAATTATATTTTAATTTTTATACACTTTTATGTCAAGAAATCATGAAAAATTGAATATAGTTGTTAATATATACGATAAAATGTATAATAATAAACGCCACATTAAAAATTTCAATTAATAACTAAATATACCTAGGAGATGATACTATTTGTTACCCGTAATTAATTTTCAAAAAGATTGGCTTTCAATATACTTTGTACTTATAATTATTTTAATATTTATACCAGTGGCAATTTATACTAAGGGTTATATAATGGAATACAAAAAACATTATTCAATAAAATACATGTTATCATTATTTATTCTATTTGTAGCCTCAATGATAGGCGTTGTACTTGCTGATAATTCAATAAATTTTCTTGTATTTTGGGAAATTATGTCTATTTCTTCTTTTTTTCTAGTAATTTATGAATATTTGAATAAAGAAAATTTAAAATCAGGAATATTTTATTTTATTATGACCCATATAAGCGGTCTATTTTTAATGGTGATGTTTGCTTTCTTGTATAAATATACTGGAAGCTTTAATTTTAATGAAATTCTTAAGTATTCGGCAGATTTTTCACCAAAACAAAAATACATTATATTCATTTTAGCCCTATTAGGATTTGGTGCAAAAATGGGTATAGTTCCACTTCATGCATGGCTTCCAAAAGCTCATCCAGCAGCACCCTCTAATGTTTCAGCTTTAATGTCTGGAGTAATGTTAAAAGTTGCATTATATGGTTTTATAAGAGTAACCTTTGTTTTTTTAAGAATCACCCCTTTAAGTTGTGGAATTATAGTTGTTATAATTGGAACTATTACAGCTATCTTTTCAATTCTAAATGCGCTATTACAAAACAATATAAAAAAATTATTGGCATATTCTAGTGCAGAAAACATAGGACTTATTTTTGCAGCACTTGGAATATCAATGATAGCAATATATTATAATTTAAACACATTAGCTTCTTTAGCTTTAGTAGCAGCATTGCTTCACTGTTTAAATCACGCCATTTTCAAAAGCCTTTTATTTCTAAATGCAGGAAGTGTCTTGTATGCAACAGGAACTAAAAATATGAACGAACTTGGCGGTCTTAATAAAACTATGAAGTTTACTGCAATCTGTACATTTATTGGAACCTGTGCCATTTCCGCAGTGCCACCATTTAATGGCTTTGCAAGCGAAATTCTCATACTTAGAAGTTTCATCCAAGCATTAACTATGATACAAAATATTTGGATTATAATACTGATTTTTAGTTGTGGAATCATTATAGTATTCACGAGTGGAGCTGCATTTTATGCTAGTGTTAAATCCTTTGGAATCACGTTTCTTGGAAAACCAAGAACTGAAAAAGCAGAGCACGTTAACACTATTCCAATGTCTATGAATATTGGACAAGGTTTACTTGCTATTCTCACCATACTTACTGGAATATTTTCACCGTTTATAATAAACAAAATATCTTATTATACTAACAATCTATTAAACATCAATGAAAAAATCCCTAGCTTTAAAAATGGAAATGAGATAATAATATTTACCCTAATATTATTTTTCATCACTTTTATGTTATATATGTTTAATAAAATAAACTCATCTGGCAAAAACGTGGAAATCAATGACACTTGGGCCTGTGGTTACAAATATGACAAACCTTTTGTTCAGTACACTGGAAGTGGATTTGTTCAACCTGCTGCAAAGATTTTTGGATCTATTGCAAATTACAATAAGAAAATCAACAAAAAAGAAACTATTTATATAAGTCAAAAGACTAATGACATAATAGAACATTCTTTATATAAAAATAGTTTAAAGATAGTTGATTTTTTAACAAATAAGATAATAAAAATTAACTACGGAAGAATTCAATCACATATTTCTTATATATTCGTATCATTAATAATTGCGCTTATTTTAGTTTTAAAATTCCTGTAAGGAGGCATTCATTTGGAATATAATTTATTTTATTTTATTCAAAGTATATTAATTGTAATTTTATCACCATTATTTATAGGTATCTTAAAAAAAATCAAAGCGATACTCAGAGGTTACAAAGGTTCATCTATTATGCAACCTTATTATGATTTAAGTAAATTATTAAAAAAAGGAAAAGTTATATCAAATAGAAGTTCATTTATAACGAATATTGGTCCAATACTCATACTATCTGCTACTATAACTACAACTTTTTTTATTCCTGTATTTTATACTAGTATGGATAAATCTATTGGGAACATATTTATTCTTATGTTTACATTTGCAATAATTAAAATTTTCACTGTACTTATTGGACTAGATAGTGCAAGTACCTTTGGTGGAATGGGGTCAAGCCGAGAATCTCTTATCTCAATGATGTCAGAACCATTAGTGTTTTTTTTAATAACTTTTTTATACATTGAAACAAAAGATTTTAATATATTTCATATTTCTTATATTAACAGTAATATTATACATTTTAATACATCACATTATATTGCAATGACAACCTTTATTATTTGTATACTTGCTGAAAATGCAAGAATACCCTTTGATAATCCAGAAACACATTTAGAACTTACAATGATGCATGAAGCCATGATTTTAGATTTATCTGGAAGTGATTTAGCCTATGTGGAATTATCTTCACATATTAAATTAATTGTGTACTTAACAATTTTAATCAATTGTTACATTCCCATAGGAATAGCTACCACACTTACATTTTCAGCTCTGATTATAGGATTTTTATTTTTTATTTTAAAACTTTTGTGTTGCTTACTAGGAATTGCTATTATAGAAACAACCATTGCTAAGTCAAGATTATTTAGAGGGGCAGAAATTTTCCCAGCTACCATAGCTTTAGGTCTTGTAGCAATTACTTTAATTTATATTTTATAAGGAGAAAGATAATGATAGATGCTTTACTTACAATTATACTAATATCCAGTATTTTTATGGCTGGATTTCGACGAATAAAACTTCTTACACGAGGATTTATATTTCAGTCAGCAGCTATTGGCCTCATAGCCTTAATATTAGGTTTCGATACAGGAGAAGTTCATTATTATATTTTAGGAATTTTAACAATAGTAACTAAAGTTATTTTAATCCCATTAATAATAAATAAATCTGTAAAGAAATTAAAGATAAATAGAGAAATGGAATTAATGGTAAATGCTTTTATTTCCTATATTTTAACTGGAACAGGTATAATGATAGGATTTAGCCTTTTAAATAAAAGCCAAAACAATTTTATAAAGACTGGTATCGCTCTATTTATTATAGGGGTTTTACTTATGGTAGCAAGGAAAAAAGCAATTACTCAAATGTTAGGTTTTTTAATATTTGAAAACGGAATTGTACTTTTTGAAATGTCTTTAACCAAAATGTCTCTTGTTATTGAGGCAGGTATCGTTTTTGAAGGCTTAATACTGGCTCTTATTATGGGAATCATGATTTTCCATATAAATAAAACTTTTGATTCAATAAATACAGACTCATTTAAAAATCTAAAAGAATAGTTGGTGAAATAATGTATATTACAATACTTGGTATTTTATTTTTATTTATGATACTAACCCCTTTAATATTCAAAAATATAAAAATAACTGAATTTGTTACAATACTGGGATCTACAATAATTTTTATTATTGTACTAAAAATCATTACGCTTGTTTACAATGAAAGCTATCTTAGTTATTTAAATGATTTTTTTTATATCGACAGTCTAAGTTTAATACAACTTTTGATTATAGCTAGTATAAATATAATCGTAGTTATTTACTCTTATACATATATCGAAAATGAAATTAGCGAAAAATTAATTTCTCTTAGAAGAGGTAGACTTTATTATTTTCTATTTAATTTCTTTGTATTTTTTATGATGTTTATTGCTTTAACTAATAATATTGTAGCAATGTGGATAGGCCTTGAAGGAACAACACTTACAACTGCATTTCTCATTGGATTTAATATTAACAAAAATTCTTTAGAATCCGCTTGGAAATATATTATTATATGTTCAATTGGAATAGGTATTGGTCTAATCGGAATACTTATTTTTGTTAATGCTTATAGTAATCAATCTGCTTATCAAATAGTTAATTGGTCATATCTTGTTAAAAATCCAAATTCACAAAATACTTATGCTATTAAAATAGCCTTCACATTAATATTTATAGGAATTGGTACAAAAGCAGGTTTAGCACCTATGCATACATGGCTTCCAGATGCCCATAGCGAGTCGCCATCGCCAGTTAGTGCTATGATGTCTGGAGTTCTTCTGAATCTCGCACTATATGTTATCCTTAGATTTTATATAATAATAAAACACATACCAGGCCTTTCTAATATTAAATGGCTATTTATACTTTTAGGTTGTTTGTCTTTGATAATTTCATCTTTTAGTATTTTGAGACAAACTAACTATAAAAGATTACTTGCATTTTCATCAGTAGAAAATATTGGCATTATATCCCTAGGATTTGGAATTGGAAGCAAAATTGCAGTTTATGCTGCGCTATTACATTCATTAGTTCATGCTTTTGGAAAATCTCTTTTATTTTTAACTGCTGGAAATATATTAAGTGCATATAAAACAAAGCGTATAGATAAAATCAATGCACTAGTGAAAACTATGCCAATAAATACGGTATTTCTTATTTTAGGAATGCTTATTATTACCGGAGCCCCACCGTTCCCGTCTTTCTTTAGTGAATATTATATAATCGTCGGAACTATTGAAGCTGGAAATTACATTATCACTGCACTATATAGCTTTTGTTTATTATTAGTTTTTGCAGGTTTCTTAAAAGTTTTTATAAAGATAGTATTCAATAACGAGTCATGTGTGAATTATGAAAAACTTGAAAAAGATAAAGAAAATATATTGCCTTTAGCCTTATGTTTTATTTCAATTATTGCTATTAGTTTATTTATGAATGGTTATTTATCTAGTATTATAAATAATGCAGTTTCAATTATTTGCGATTAGGAAGTGGAAGTATGAAAATAGAAGATACTATAAACAGTCTAGAAGAATTAAATTTTAATTTAAAATATGAAGTAAAAAATAATAACGAGTTATACGTTGAAATAAAAGCTGATCAAATTAGAAAACTTTCACTTATTTGTGTAAATGTATTTAAATTTAATTATATTTGTGAATTTATAACTAGAGGAAAGGACTCTACTATAAGTTGTATGTTTTCAAACAGCAAACAGGGGTATTACATAATATTTCACTATATTAGTAATGACTCTCCAATATCTCTTAAAAACATAATATATCAAAGCAAATTATTTCAAAGAGAAATTAATAACGACTATGATTATAAATTTAAAGAAGTCTCGGGTAGCGGTGCTTACCAAGTTGCAGTGGGGCCTGTACACGCAGGAATAATTGAACCAGGTCATTTTAGATTTAGTGTTATGGGAGAACCTATAGAAAACCTTGAGATAAGACTTATGTACAAACATAAGGGAATAGAAAAACTTTGTGAAAATAAAGATGCAAATTTATTAAACCTTATGTTTGAAAGAGTATCAGGAGAATCCACAGTAGCTTATGGAGAAGCCTATGCTATTCTTGTAGAAAAACTTCTAAATAAAGAAGTTAGTAAAGAAATTAAAGCTCTTAGAATTGTTCTTTTAGAACTTGAAAGAATGTATAATTATTTGGATGATTTAGCTGGTATAGCAAATGATGTAGGCTATAGCTATGTAGCTAAAAAATTAGGTTATTTTTCAGAACTTATTCATCAATTGTGTGAACGGACAAGTGGAAGCAGATTTATGAGAAACACCATTGTTCCACTTGGAATAAATATTGATTTTGATCAAACTAAAAAACAGGATATTACAGAAACTTTAAAAAAACTTAAAGTTAGAATAAATAGCATAATTGATATGAGTTTAAATTCAATTTCATTTTTAGATAGAATAGAAGATACAGGAATGGTAAGCAATTCAATGGCTAGAAAATTATGCATGACTGGAGTTGTAGGTAGAGCATGTAATTTGAAATATGATGTTAGAGTAAAATTTCCCTATGAACTATATAAAGAAATAAAAAAAAGCATAAATGTAGAGAAAAAAGGTGGAGTTTTTGAAAGATATAAATTAAAAGTTCTTGAAATTAAAGATGCTTTTGATTTTATAGAAAAAGCATTAACATATATAAATACTGATATAAAAAGAGATAATCAAAAAATTTATTTAACAAAAGGATTAGAAGCAATCGTTTCAGTTGAAACGGTAAAAGGAGAATTAGTAGTTTATGGTCTAACAGGTGAAGATAATAAATTTGATAGAATCTACTTTAAAACTCCATCTATTACTAATTGGTCAGGCATGTCTGAAGCAGTTCTTGAGGAAATTGTTCCTGATTTTCCTGTTATCAACAAAAGCTTTAATATGTCTTATTCTGAAAATGACAAATAATAAATAGGGAGCATTTAAATGAATAATATATTTGATAGAATAAAATACGGAACTGAAACCATAAAAGACCCACTTTATAATAATCAATTCTCCTACGGAAAAATTATTGCTGCAGAAAATGTATGTAATAACTGCAAGAAATGTATTAGTGTATGTGCTGTGGGTGCTATACAAATAAATACCGATGCAACTGGTGGAAATATTGTAAATATAGACAATAAAAAATGTATCTACTGTAGAAATTGTGTTAATATTTGTTCAGAATCTATTCTAGAAATGACTTCTGACTATAAAATGGCAGAACTTGAACTTGCAGGTGAAAAACTCAAGGAAAAAATATATAATACTTTCAAAAGATCACTTGTACTAAGAGTAATAGATACTGGTTCTTGTAATGCTTGTATGTCAGAACTTAGCGCACTTCAAAATACGTTTTATGATATTTCAAGATTTGGAATTAGTGTAGCAGCTTCACCAAGACATGCAGATGGATTAGTGGTCACTGGTGTTGTTACTAAAAATATGAAAGAAGCCCTTGAAAAAGTCTACCATGCAATGGCTGAACCTAAAATAATTATAGCTGTTGGTAGTTGTGCAATTGATGGAGGAATCTTTAAAGATGGCGATGGAGTTTATGACGTACTAAATAATATCCTACCAGTAGATTTAGTTATTCCAGGATGTCCACCCTCTCCACAAGCAATTATTTTCGGACTTCTTACATTAATGGATAAAATCTAAAATAGGAAAACCTTTTTTCATTTCCTTCTCAATAACTTTATACAATAATATCCTACCTAGCATTAGTTAGGTAGGTATTTTAATAATTTTTCTAGTTATTTTAATCATTTATATCATATATATCTGAAAACTCTATATTTATTCTCTCAATATTGGTTTCATAAGGAACAGATTTATTTAACTCTTCATCCTCTACAGTATATATAGGCAAAACTACTTTAAATTCAGTTCCCTTATTTTCCACACTTTCCACAGTTATTTCTCCATCATGCATTTCTACAAAACATTTTACTAAATATAGCCCTATTCCACTTCCTTCATAACTTCTTGAAAGAGATCTATTGGCCTGTCCAAACCGTTGAAATATTAATTCTAAATTTTCCTTTGAAATTCCTTCTCCATCATCTTTTATAGTAATAATAACATTAGAACCGGTATCTTCTAAATTAACCATTATATTTCCATAAGGCTTGGTATACTTGAATGCATTAGACAATAAATTTAAAATTATTCTTTCGATTTTATCTTCATCAAAAGCCATAATCCTTTCTTCTACATTTGTATCAAATATAATTTCAATATTTTTACTTTTTATATAAATTGCAGTTGATTGAATTATATCTTCTACAACACTTACAATATTCTGATTTTTTTTATTAATTTTCATAAATCCAGAATTAAATTTAGTAACATCTAAAAGATTGTTTACCAATC
>JBGUER010000141.1:0-8375 GCA_041821285.1 Clostridiaceae bacterium | reverse complement strand
CAAATTTAGTGCAAAATTCTAAAATGCCCGTTCCCATTTCTGTAAAGAAAACACCTACTATCATATTCATTTTTTCCATCAATTGTTGTTTTTCTCTCTTATCTATTATCTCTTCAACTATTAAAGTTACTACAAGAATCTCTATTGGTATAAATGCTAAATCCTCAGTGAAAAAAGTAACTATATGTTCTATATCATGAAATATAAGATAGTTTATAAAATAAAGAACAAAAGATACTAATAATAAAACTACCCCCAGTTTTATTCTCCATTTATTTCTCTTAAGCTTATTTCTATTCAATTTAATTCAACTTCCTTTCCATTATAAAACAAAATCATAAAATAATTATCGTCCCTCATTGCTATTATAGCACAATTATCTATGTACATTAATTTTTTTATTTGATATACTAAATGCCTAAACAATATTAAAACAATTCTGAAAACAATATTTTACAGGGGTCAGGCCCCAGGGGGTATATATGTTTGATATAAGTTTATTTGAAAATATGGAAATCACAGAAAGATATGAAATGATGGTTAGTATGTTAGAGAGCTTAATTATGGATGAGTCTGAATGGATTACAAATCTAAGTAATGCCACTGCACTTATAAATGCATTAATAGATAGAGTCAGTTGGTGCGGCTTTTACCTTTTAAAAAACAAAGAACTCATACTAGGTCCCTTCCAAGGCATGCCCGCTTGTACCAAAATACAATTAGGAAAAGGAGTATGCGGTAAGGTAGCCGAATTAAAGGAAACCATTATAGTTAAAAATGTTCATGAGGTAAAAGACCATATTGCTTGCGATGCATCCTCTAATTCAGAAATTGTAATTCCTATAATAAAAGATGAAATACTATATGGAGTTTTAGATTTAGATAGCACAGAAATGGGAAGATTTAGTGAATTAGAAAAACTTTATCTTGAAAAATCCGTTGAAATACTTAACAAATATATAAAATGGGAAACAATAATTCAATAAAAATATAAGCCCTTGCATTATAAATGAACTGATAATGAGTTGGGGCTTATATTTTATTTAAATTCAAATATTATTTACAAAATGCCACTGTTCTTTCTAACAACTCTGTTGTTTTTAACAACAATTAAGGCAATATACCACTGTTAATGTTAATTTATCATTTACAGGAGCAGTATTACCAAAAGCTGTTACCTTAGCAGTTGCATCTGTATCTCCCACACAAAGGGGTTGAACCAACGTTGTATCAAATACAGGATCATCATTCCCAAGATTAGGTAATGTATGACAAAATATTGGATTGGCACTTCCATCTATTACTTCTACTAACATATACTTTGTATTGGTTGCAAATGGATCAGATGCATAAATCTTTGTTATACATGATTTCCCAGGTACAGTTACCGATACTGAGGATGATGGATCCTCTCCTATATTTGTAGCACACACAGAATTTGCAATGCATAAGCCTCCACCACATTTACAGCAGCAACCACCATACATACAGCTATTAATGCACTCAGGTATTTCAGTCGTATCAGCGGTTATTTCTTTGTAAATCTCATTAGCTCCTCCCATAAATATACCCTCCTCTATCTTAAAAAATTCTTATTTCTTTTTACCTATTACATTTCAGTAATCATTATTAATTCATCATAATCTATTTTATAAAAGGCTACCGCCTATACATGCGATAGCCAATATTAATGTTTTAAGATACTATGGTTCTACTGGTTCAATACGGTCTACCTGAACTCCTACAATCTCTTTTTCCACTAATTTGTGGTATTTAATTGGTGTACTCCCATCTGGACAAACCAAAGTATAGCATCCAGTGCAAACTTCTACTCCAGTTATCTGCCAAGCTTCATCTATAACAAGATCAGCTTCATTACATATTTCAGCTGGAACTTTTATTTGTACTGGAATATCTTTAACTTTGGTATATGGATCACTCTCATCGGCTGGTGTTATTACAATTGTCTTTGTAATAAAACCACATACTACAATTAAATTACAACATATAAGCTGAATTTTAAAATTTTCTTTATCAATTTCTACTTCAACAGAAGTAATTTCTTCAGGAGTTACTGCAGGTACTAAGCAAACTTCACTTTCTACTGTATCTACACCACAAAAATTATAATTTCCATCACTACAAGTTGGACAACCGTTCTCACATATAGGAATTGTTACTATTGCCATATATTATTCCCCCATTTTCTTATTATTTAGAATCTTATTATTTCTTCATTTGTTATCACAAAATATAACATTTCATATTTTCCTAATAATAATATATTCTCATTCTCTAGTTTTGCTACAAAACGTATAAAAATATTATATTATTATATAAAACACTGCTGTTCATTTTCTACAACAACTTCAATAATATCTTTTTCAACTAATTTATGAAATAACCCTGTATCTTTGCTTGGACAAGTAAAATCAAAACAGCCTGCACACACTTTTGCTTTAGTTACTTTCCACTGTTCAGGACACAAATAACATTTTTTTATATTAACTGGAACATTTACTTGAACTGATATTTCTTTTTTTACAGTAGGTGTATCATCAGTAAAAGTTACTATTTTAGTAATAACACCACATACTAAAATCAAGTCGCAGCATACAAGTTTAACTTTGAAATTATTCGGATCTATACTAACTGCCACTGAAACTTTATCTGGATTCACTGATGGTACAAAACAAATTTCAGCATCTACTACAGCTTTGCTACAAAATCTATATCTATCTATATCTGGGCATTTGTGAAAACACGGAATTCTTTTTACCGTTACTTTTATAATATCCTTTCCTTCTAAAACAGCATTAGAACAACATCCATCTTCTGTATTAACTATTTCTGAATAAGAACATATAATTGAACAATTAAGCATTTTAAACTTATCATCATAATTACTACATTCAATATCAATAAAACAACTAAAAGGTATATCCTCCTCTTTTGTACAATCTCTGCAATAGCGTCCATCCTGTGTAGTTGCAATATATCTTATGGTTTTATGGACTATACCACCTATTATTATTTTCCCTTTACACACTTTTTCAATTTTCACTTCTACACATGCACATTGATTTACTTTGGTATTCTTTTTTGGTGGAGGAAATAAACAAATTCTAAAATCTATCATAGACTCACAAGAATGTGTATAATCATTTGTTCTGCATCCATTTTCTATTAAATCCATAGCTGCTTCTTTTGCTTCATTATTTATATCAGGCATTATATTCACCTCATTACATACATGATAATTTTAGTTAAGAATAAATATACTTTCTCTATATATAATATTAAAAAAATTATATATGGTGCTTAATTTAAATGAAAAATATAAAAAGCTAAAGATGTAATTAATATTACATTCTCTAGCTTATATTCTTAATCTACTATATTTTCATATAGCAAATATCCTGTACTAAATTAACAATCGCATGGGCAATCGTCGTCAGTATTACCTGCTACTAAACCTTTATCTGCAAGTATTTTTTTAGCTAAAGCATTTATTAAAGTACCCATAGCTTTTTCCTTTGCGCTATATGCACATAATACAGTTTTTGTTAATGCTGCTTGTTTATCAGGATCTAATTCTGCTGCTATAGTAACTGCTAATGTGTCGCAAAATAATTCTTGTAGACACTGAGCTATCCCTGCTTCAGCCTCTGATATTGCGTTAACTGATTGCGCTTGAGTTAATACTGGTAAGTCTGTTGGAAATGCCATTTCTTTTTCCTCCCTTTTTTAATATAAAGTATTTTAATTTAAATTAATTCATTTATTGTTTTATTTACAAATATTTTCACAACTACAAGAATGTTTATCCTTGCTTTTGCAAGAATTAATAACTTCTGCAATTGCTTTCTCTTTAGAAGCACTTGCTAATAAAAAATTTGATATCATATTGATTATCATATAACATTCTGATAAATTATGGGGCCTATACATCTCGCAGCAAAATCTTTTACTTACTGAACAAAACATTTCTGCTTCACATCTACTTACTTCTGCTTGATTTCTCAATATGGACTTATAGCAGTCCTCCTCACTAAATTCCCCACAACAAATTTGATTACACTCTTGATTGCATTCTTGATTAAAGCAGGGATCTGAACAGTGAGGTTGGGTGCTAAAATCATCATAATATACATTTGATTTGTTTTTATAACGCCCACTATTATACTTATCCAACACAATCCCTTCCTTTCTAATTGTTTATTTGAAAACTAAAGATTCCTAGCATTCACAAAATTCTTCGTCTCCTCCATTTGAAACTATTCCTTTGTCAGCTAATATTTTATTTCCTAGTGCATCTATTAAAGTTCCCATAGCGTCTTCTTTAATGCTATAAGCACATAATACAGTTTTTGTTAAAGCTACTTGTTTATCTGGATCTGTTTGCGCTACTATAGAAGCTGTTAATGAAGTACAAAATAAATCTTGAAGACACTGAGCTATACCTGCTTCTGCTTCTGCTATTGCGTCTACTGTCTGAGCTTCTGTTAATACTGGTAGGTCTGTTGGAAATGCCATTTGATTATACCTCCTAAAATTTAATTTATTGAAATTTACAAATAATCAAACAAATTAAATATTATCTAATTCTTTGTTTTTCATATTATATAATTATTCATATTATAGGATTTTTGTTACTCATTTTTCTTATACTTTATAATGTCAATCACAAATTTTAAGTTCATTTAACACTTTCAAAACTTTAGATATATCACAATTAAGTTCTGCTGTACATTTTTCTAATTGGTTTATACTCCGTACCTTGCTTTCTAATTGTGCAATTGTTAATGTAGATAAATCTAAATCGTCCGGAATTAACATTTGACTAAAATGAACAAAAACATCTTTTTTGTCCTCTAATATTTTACTTTCTAGTTTCCACATCTTACATGTTGTTTTATATTGTTCACAGTTATCTAAACAACCAGGTACACATAAATTATTTACTGTATCTATTTCTACACCTGACTTAAGCTTCAAGTTACCAGACTGAAATGAAAAAACTACATCATCTGGCAAAGTAAAACTAATATTTATTTTTATTTCATCTATAGTATCTGCTAAATTAAGATTTATTTTTATACCTTGAAATCGACAGCACATATTTTCTTCTTCAGATGCAAATTCAACATAATATCTATTATCACCCGTTGATTCACATCCAGGTGTATAACACTGAGTTAAAACATCTGCTGTAGTATTAGGATTTCCTATTACCTCCACAGAAGTATTAGTATCATCTGCCATAAATTTACTGGTAGCACATTGTATACAAAATATTATAAAACTCACTGACGGTTCTTCATTAGTTATTGTATAACTAAAAGTATATTGGTCCGCTAGTATTTCTAAAGAATCTACAGTTATATGACGTCCATTTGCCAAATACGCCTGACAATTACATCCGCAGCTGCACTCTCCTTCTATAGATGGACAATTAATAATCTCACTCATCGCACTCACTTCCTTCACAAGTGTCTAAATTTTCTAAGACACAAGATATACAGCAATCTAAATCAGCGGTACTTTTGTTTAATAAACATAACAAACTAATATATCTTGAAAGGATTTGTTGAGTTGGAATAGAAGTTGAAAAAAAACTAGTTATTTTATTATATATTCTTTGTTTTTCTTCAATTAGTTCTTTCTCCGTTTCCCCTATTAAACATTTAATGCTACATATGCAATCTGGAGCAAGCGCAAAATTAAACATATTATTTGTATTTTTTTTAATTGTAACTATATTGCAACCACAATTTGAAAGAAAACAGCATTTTGTTATTTTAATCGTATATGTGCCTCCATCTGAAAGCATAAACAAATAATTACCTAGCATATCCGTAGTTGTTGTATATAACAAAGAATTATTATCAAAAATTTCAACTAAAGCATCACATATAGGGGAACCATCTTCTTTATTAACTATTTTCCCTTTTATTACAGTTTCTAGACTAACAGGGTCTGAAAAACATGCATCAAAATCCGAATCGGGACAGTTTTTATCCTTATTAAAATTATTTTCATTTGCTGAAGTAACATAATTAAATCTTAACGGTGTAGAATCAGTTATTCCTAGAGTACTATACAAAAATGACCTTGGTATAGCAAAATCGAGAAAATAATTAGTTCCACCACCTAGAGTACTACCTGCCGAAACTGCCCTTGCTATATCATAAGGAGTTATTGGAAATGGTATAGCTAGTCCTTCTGCTTGGTCATTAAAACCTGGGCCTGGACTGAATTTCACAGTATTTTGCTTGAAAAATAATTCACAACTGCCACCATCTAAAGCCAATTTCCATTCGTAACTATCATCTAAAGTGTCTCCAATATCAAATAAGATTGACCAAAATGAATTAAAAAAACAACCTCCTGCTAAAGGACTATTTCTCAATCTAAAACGATAAAAACTATAAGTGTCATCTGTTGCGAAATAAATTGCTGGGAAATCCGCAGTACCTACAATATCAGTGTAAGACGGACTTACTACAGTAGTATTTGAATAGGGAACACCATCCCTTGTCAACGCTATAAATTCGCTATCTGTTGGGAAAACAACAGCCATAATCTCACCTTCTTTATATTAAATTTAGCTAATTTGCTAATTTATAATATGAATAATAAATTCAATTGGGGACGGTTCAGTAAAATTTATAAAATTCGCAATATAATAATCAATGATATATAATAAATATTATTCAATTATTAGAAGATTTTATGGAGGTTTAATCATGAAAACATACAATAAACTTGTACGAGATAATATTCCTGAAATAATAAAAAATAGTGGCAAAAAATTTAATATAAGAATATTAGATAACTGTACATATTACGAAGCTTTAATTTCAAAGCTTTTAGAAGAAGTAAATGAATTTATTGAAAGCGATAATCCAGAAGAAATTGCTGATATTTTAGAAGTTATTGAAGCTATAATTCTAGCTAAAAATTTAACTTTAGATGAAATTAACGAAATGAAAAAATATAAAAAACAAGAACGTGGAGGTTTTGATAAAAAAATTCTATTAGAAGATGTTTACGAAGATTAAACTAAATAAAAAAAGCTAGCACTGTAAATTTCATTACAAACTCTAGCTTTTATTATTATTCTCTTATATTTTTTATATAGTAAGTTTTTTCACCAAGTTTATCCTTAGAAAATCCTACTTTATTTAAATATTTTATATGCTGCTCATCTAAAGGCAATGGAGCGCACAATCTTTTATATCCTTCTTTGATAAAATAATCTTTATTTTCTTCATAAATAAATTTTGCAGACTTAAAGTCTCTATACGCTGGCGTTACAAAATCTAATGTTATAATAAAAGTTTCATCGTCGTATTTATATCCTGTAAATATTCCTGCTGGTACTGCATCCCTTAAGATATAAAAAGCTATATTCTTTTTATCTTTTAAGAATAGTTCAAGTTTAAAATCTGGCAAATATTTTGTTATTTCTTCTTTGTAAAAATCCAGGAAATAATTAAAATATTCACTTCCATTAGTTGCTTTAACAAGCTTAAAATATTCTTTTTCAGACTTCATCTTAACTAAATAATATATATTTATAAATACTATAAACATATTTAAAACACCAACTGGAAGTGCTCCTATTAGAAAACCATAAATTGAAAATGTAAGCGCTCCTATTAGATTATACCATCTAAGTTTTACAATAGAGCTCATTAAAAGTGATATTGCCACTATTACAGATGCTGCATATCCTAACCATTCTACCCAATTAAATTCCATTTTTACTCACTCATTTCTTATATTATTTATATATTTGATACCTATAGATAATAGTCTATTGCATCAATATAGTCAATAAAAATAGCGACTAATTTCTTCTAGGCTCCATATTGTCTTTATTACCCATTTCACATATTCCATCATCATTATCATAATTTTTATTTAACATTATCTAATGTTTATCTTATAAATATTAAGATAATGTAGATTCTGCAACTATTGAAATATTAGAATTCTTACAATATAATGGATATATAATTAAATATGTCAAAGGAGAATAAATAAAATGAAAAAAATAATACTTTGTCCTAAATCTTCAGGGAATACTTACGAAGTCTGTAAATACGTATCAGACAATTCAAACTTCAAGCTAAAAACAATTAATGAAAATACCAAAATAAATTTACAAGACTATGATACAGTAATTTTAGCCTCAGGCATTTATGCAAATCATGTTCATAAAAATATTAGCAGATGGATAAACAACATAGAAAACGATAAAAAATCAAACATAAAAACAGCATTATTTTTAACCTGGTTAGGTCGAGGAGCATCTGACAAAGTAGCTTATGATGAAATCAAAGAATTACTAAAAAATAAAAATATAG
>JBGUER010000140.1:0-8481 GCA_041821285.1 Clostridiaceae bacterium | reverse complement strand
CCAGCAGATTTGAATTTTTTAATTACCTTTCCTGTTATTTCTATAATTAAATTATCATCAAATTTAATCGCCATGATCAAAACTTTATTTTGTAATATTTCAAAAGCTTTATCATCTTCTGCAATGAAAAGTAGTTAATTTCCACCAATTTTATAAATGTCAACATTATAATTTAAAAGTGTATTTACTTTTACAATTCCCTTAATATTCCATGATATTCCAAAAGAATCAGATGTAGGAATCAATTTAAAGTCAGAAATATATAAAATATTATCTTCAAAATAATTGCTTTTTACATCAAAGATCAATACTTCATTATTAGATGGAATTATTAAACTCATTTTAACTATCTTGGATTTATCTACAGATTTATTAAAATTAAATTTATCTGTTTTAAAAATAAGTCCCTCTTTGTAAATAGCTGCAGTTCCCTCTATACTGTAGGCTTTATTATCTAATGATATAGATAATGTACCCCACACTATTGGATTTAAAAATACATCATCAACTTCATTCTTTGCTTTAAGTAAAAGTTTTATAGCTATATCAACTATTTTCCCATCAAACTGTTTACCTTTATTATTTCTAAGTTCATTTACTATTTCTTTCATATTTTTCTTTTTTCTATATTTTCTCTCTGAGTTCATAGCAACAATAGTATCTGAAACCAATATTATTCTGCTTTCTAATGGTATTTCTTCACCTTTTAGCCCATCTGGATAACCTACTCCATCAAATCTTTCATGATGATGTTTTATATAAGAAGATATTTCATTAATACTTGGATAAAATCCTAAAGAATCTTTAACTAAATTATAACCGTATATAGAATGATTTTTTATAATTTCATATTCTTTAAAATCCACTCTATCCTTTTTTAAAATCTCATCACTAACTAATATCATTCCTATATCATGAAGCATGGCTGCAATATATAAATTTCGAGTTTTTTCTGGACTAAAACCGAGTTCTTTGCCGACTTTTACAGAAAATTCAGCAGTTCTAAAAGGCTGCTCAACCATATACGGATCTTTTATTTTAGCTATTTGAAATAACATATTAACAAAATTTAAAAATGCATCTGCACTTATATTCTTATAGTAATCTATATAATATATTTTTTTTATATTACAAAATATATCTTCAACTAAAGAACTCTTCAACATTTCACTAGGATTTAATTTAACATAATTGGAAATGCCCATATACATCACAGCTATGATACTTTTTTCAGAACCATTTCGAGAAAATATTGGTATATAAATTTCCATTTGAACTTCTTTATCTAATGGTAAATATTCTAACTTTTCTTCATCTTTTATATATATAATTGTCTTTCTTTCTTCTAAAACTAAATTTATTATGTATTTATTAGTGCCTTTTAACAGTAATTTTAAATCATTTTCATTTGATTTTATTTCATTATTTCTTACTTGGTATTTACTATTTGATATTGCAAATAAACTATCATTAGAGAAACTTATAATCCTAAAACAATCATATTTGAACTTTTTCCACAATTCAAAACAATTATTGTCCATTTCCTCACAAATATCTAAACAATACTCTATACTATCATAAAATTCTAACATAAAAGGCACCTCTTTTTTCATTATTTAGATACTTATTATTATAATATCAATATACCTAAATATTATCAAATAAAAAATTATATTGATTTATAAATAAAACACTGTTAAAATATTAATTAGTGTATATACATCTGTATATACCTTTAAAAATATAACTATACTAGGAAGGTATTATTTTATGAAAAAAAAAGAAGGAATTATTAAAAAATTATTAAAAAGATATTTTCTAGACGCTCTAAGCGCTATGGCCCTTGGTTTGTTTGCATCTCTTATCATTGGACTTATTTTATCACAGATTTCTAAAATTCCAGGGCTTAGTTTTATAAAAGAATTTTCCGATATTATTTCTGCTACATCTCCTGTAGTTGGTTCTGCCATCGGTGTAGCAATAGCATATGGGCTTAAAGCAAGTCCACTAACTATATTTTCCTCAGCTGCTACTGGAGCCTTTGGATATATGCTTGGTGGTCCTGTAGGTGCTTATGTAGCTGCTGTTGTAGGTGCTGAGTTTGGAGAACTTGTTTCTCACAAAACTAAGGTAGATATAATAATAGTTCCATCTGTGACTATTATTATGGGAGGACTTGCTGGTAAATTTGTTGGCCCGTATATTGCAAGTTTTATGACAGATTTAGGTCAACTTATTAATGCTGCTACTACTTTACACAAAATACCTATGGGCATAACAGTTTCTGTTTTGATGGGACTTGCTTTAACTGCTCCAATAAGTAGCGCAGCTATTGCCATATCTCTTGGTCTAAATGGACTTGCAGCTGGTGCTGCCACTATGGGATGTTGCGCCCAAATGGTAGGTTTTGCAGTTATTAGCTATAGAGAAAATAAAATATCTGGTTTATTGTCACAAGGAATTGGAACTTCTATGCTCCAAGTTGCCAATGTTTTAAGAAATCCTCTAATTATTATTCCTCCAACTATAGCAGGAGCCATTTTAGGTCCAATTTCAACCTATGTATTTCATCTTGAAAATATTGCTATTGGTGCTGGTATGGGAACCGCTGGTTTAGTCGGTCCTATTGGGACTTTTACCGCTATGAAAGGACAGATTTCAACTACTGCACTTATTATTGAAATAATAGTTTTAGAATTTATCGCACCTGCTTTAATTTCTCTTGGAATAGCTGAATTTATGAGAAAAAAGAAATGGATTAAATTTGGTGATATGAAATTAGAATTATAAATATATATATATTTATATATTTACATTTACTATTATATTTATACTATATATAATAAAAGTATATTAAACTCTAATAAACCCAAGGGGGATTAAAAATGAATTATGCAGGAATAGAAGCTGGTGGAACTAAATTTATTTGCGCTATATCAGATGAAAATGGAAATATTATTGATAAAGCATCATATAAAACTACCTTTCCAGAAGAAACTATGAAGGACGTCATTGGATTTTTTAAAGATAAAGATTTTTCATCTATAGGTGTTGGTTGTTTTGGGCCTATTGACCCATCAATTAGTAGTAAAACCTATGGTTATATAACTAGTACGCCAAAAGTCGCTTGGACAAATTACAATATTATTGGAGAATTAAAAAAACATTTTAATGTTCCTATTGGATTTGACACTGATGTAAATGGTGCTGCTTTAGGAGAACAAAAATTTGGTGCAGGAATTGGTTTAGATAGTTTAGTTTATATAACAATAGGTACTGGCATAGGTGCTGGCATAATAGTTGATAATAATTTAATTCATGGACTTTTGCATCCAGAAGCTGGACACATTTTATTAAAAAGACATAAAGAAGATCCTTATGAAGGCAAATGTCCATATCATAAAGATTGTTTTGAAGGTCTTGCAAGCGGACCAGCTATAAATGAAAGATGGGGAATAAATGCCAAAGATATCTCTACTGATCATTTTGCCTGGGAATTAGAAGCTTATTACATCGCTCAAGCTCTAGTTAATTACATTTTAATTGTTTCACCTAAAAAAATAATTATTGGTGGGGGAGTTATGCAACAAGAACATTTATTTCCATTAATAAGAAAGAATGTTTTAGATATGCTAAATGGATATGTATCTAAAAAAGAAATATTAGAAGATATCGATAATTATATTGTTTATCCTGCTCTTGGGCAGAATGCAGGAATAAAGGGGTCTTTCGCTTTAGCTATGAAAGCTTGTGAAATTTAAACAAATTTATTAAAAAGGAGTTTATCTAAATTTTTAGTTTTAGATAAACTCCTGATTTTTTTATAAATTTTTCTTTATTTCTGATACAGAAGGAACTCTTCCAGAAATTTTAACTTTTTCATCAACTACTAGAGCTGGTGTTTTCATAACTCCATAAGCCATTATATCTTTAAAATCTGTAACTTTTAAAACTGTTGCATCAATACCTAATTCTTCTACAGCTTCTTTAGTATTTGATTCTAATTTCTTACATTTCGCACAACCTGAACCTAATATTTTTATTACCATTTTATTACCTCCAAATATTTTTTTCTATTTTTTTTTGTTTATATTAACATATAAGCTATGGCATTAAATAAATAACCTACTAATATTATAGCAATTCCTGTTATTATTACAAATGCAGCTATTAGTTTTGGTTTTATTACTTTTCTTAGCAAAATCATTTCAGGAAGAGATAATGCTGTTACCGCCATCATAAATGCTATAGCAGTTCCAATTCCAACTCCCTTTCCAATTAATGCTTCTGCTATTGGAATTGTTCCTAACGCATTGGAATATAAAGGTACCCCTACAATTACTGCTACAAATACTGCAAATGGATTTTTAGGTCCTGCATGTTTTGCTAAAAATTCTGTAGGTGCATAACCATGAATCAATGCTCCTATAAATATTCCAATAAGCAAGAATATCCAAACTCTTTTTATTATATCTTTAACATTATCTACTGCGAAAGTTAATCTTTGTTTTGTTGTTAATTTTTCTATTTCAAGTTCCCCAGTTTTTATTTCGTATACATATTCTTCAACTTCTTTTTCAAGTTTTAATTTTCCTATTATTATTCCACCAACAATACCAACTATAACGCCGGTTATTACATAAACAGTTGCTATTTTCCATCCAAATGTTCCTAATAATATTGCAAAAGCCGCTTCATTTACTATAGGAGATGTTATCAAAAATGAAAATGTAACTCCTAACGGAATCCCAGCTTCTACAAATCCTATAAATATTGGAACTGATGAGCATGAGCAGAAAGGTGTTACTATTCCTAAAAGTGATGCCATTACATTTCCTTTTATTCCAGAAAAATTTTCTAATATTTTTTTAGTTCTTTCTGGAGGAAAATAACTTCTAATATAAGATATTGCAAAAATCATTATTCCAAGTAATATAATAATTTTTATTGAATCATAGAAAAAGAAATGAACACTAGATCCAATATTTGTATCCATTGATAATTTAAATACTTTTGTAACTAATAGTTCTATTAAAAAATATAGCCAATTAAACAAATAAATCCCTCCTGTAATCTAACCTTTTATTGTTTCTTACATATCTTTAAAAAGCTTTCTGCTTTTTTACAAGTTAATATGTCTTTTTTTATTTCAGGATAAGCTTCTTGATTGCGTACAATTTCTTCTATAACGCTTATCATTGGAAATCTCTCTAAATTTAGTGAGTAATATATGTATTGTTCCTGTCTTTCATCTTTCACATATCCTAAATCTCTTAATTTTGCAAGATGCTTTGATATCTTAGGTTGAGATTCCTCCATTATTCCACATAATTCACAAACACAAAGTTTTTTATGGTAAAGCAAAATTATTATCCTTAATCTAGTTTCATCAGATATAGTTTTAAAAAAATCCGTTAATTTATTCAAAATACTGACGCCTCCTTGATTGTTAATATACATTGATTATTTATATACCTTAATGGGTATATACGTATTATATAATACTTTTTCGCATATTTCAAGTGTTTTTTCCAAATTTAAGTATGTACATTGGGGGATATATTGTTTTCAGCACCATGTGGTGCTGTTCTGAATTTTGTGTCTGTACTTTCTAGAAATGTTTTTCCATAATTATACTACCATTTTGATATTATATTGTTTTTTAGTGCATGTGGTGCTGTTCTGAACTTTGTACTTACCTAATCACAAATATTTTTCACATTTTTTTATTTTAATGCATAAATTCAATAACATTTCACATACTAATCTAAACGTATGTTTTAATATATGTTTTACATATTGGAGGTTTGTAATGGATAATCTAAGTATTGTTGAAAGCGCACTTAAACAGAGATATAAAAATGGTATATTTTGCCCTTACTGCGAAAGTAAAAACATTAAAAAACATGGTAAATATAAAAATAGACATAGATATATATGTAAGGATTGTTTCAAATCTTTTAATGAATTAACAGGAACTATATTTTCTGGAACTCATAACATTAACAAATGGAATGACTTCTTAATATCTATACAAAATATTGTTTCTCTTAGAAAAGAAGCTAGTACCATAGGTTTGTCCACTTCCACAATTTTTTATTGGAGACACAAACTCATCCGATCACTAAGCCAAGATAATGATGAAAATTATCATGGCATTACTGAAGTTTTTCATATACCCTATCCTAAAACTGATAAAAGCCCTACTCATCCTTCTAGCTATCAAAGTGAACATCATCTTAGGTCTTCCTCTTGTAGTCGACCTTTCGCTTGTTTTGATCACTCTGAATATGATAGATTTTGGCTTATTCTAACTTATGAACGAAGAGGAAAAATAATGGCTAATATTCTAGACAAAAGTTGTAGAGATAATGAATTCGCAGAATTTTTTAAAAGCAAAATTACTAAAAAAAATACATTTTGTTTGTGGAATTGTGCTCCTGCTAGCTTAGCGTTAAAAACTTTAAGCAAAAAAAATAAAGATATTAGTGTTTATATTAGAAATCTTGGGAATAGTCCTTATAATCCTAAATATGTATTCAAATTCTTTAAATCTTACATAGAATGGCAAAATAATTTTTTTGGTATATCCACTAAATATATAGTTGATTATATATCATGGTATAAAAATCTCTCATATGTGAAATTTTCAAAATCAGTGAATAGTATTTCTAAAATCCTTAAAGAATCCTTAAAGCGCAATTTGATATTAACTAATTTTTCTGCTTGTCTATAAATAGTTTATCAATGCTTGCTTATTTATTTACATAAAATTGCACCCAATATAAGCACTCTTTTTTATTGGGTACAATTTTGTGAACAGCACCACATGGTGCCAAAACAAACTATTGCTATATCGCATGTATTTTTTTACCTTATATGAAAACATTATGCATCGGTTTGCTTATCCATTTAAAATAATATTTTAGATAAATATATAATAATTGTAAGTGTAATGGAACATAAAATAGTACTGATAAGTACTGTTTGAGCCGCAAAGTCCGGTTCATTATCAAATTCTACAGCTATTAAAACACTATTAACTGTTGAGGGAACCGAAGATGATATTAATAGAACTTGTGCTACTAAACCATTAAATCCAAATATTAATATTAATCCATAAGCAATAATAGGTCCAAGTATCAACCTAGTAAACACTGAAATATAAACATTTTTATTTTTAATATGAATTTTAGAAAGGGATAATTGAACACCTAGCGTAAATAAAGCAACAGGAATTGCTGCATCCTTTAATAAATCAATTGATGGCCATAAAAATAATTCATGCATATCATATGTAATAAATTTCAACAAAAATCCAGACAAAATTGCATATAATGTAGGCATTTTTAACACCATTTTTATTGCATCATAGGTTCCTAATTTCCCCTTACCTACATTGTAAAATCCTAAAGTATTCAAAAACAAGCTCTGTATCATAAGTACCATAATCTGAACAGATACAGCATAACTACTATAAGGGGAATTTTGAAATACTAAAGTAACTAAAGGCAATCCAAAATTTCCTGAGTTATAAAACATTACTGAATTTCTAAATGCGCTATCCATTGAATTTGAAAATTTAAATAATTTTGCAATTAACCTTGATGAAATGTCCAAGATAATCAAAAGAACTAAAGTAAATACAAGAACTTTTATTAAATCACTATCTAGTTCAGTTTCATATATTTTTACAAATATCATAGCAGGTATAAGAATATAAAAATTTAATTTGCTAAATGACCTAACACTTAAATTAAATTTTTTACCCATTACAAAACCTAGAAATATTATTATTATTAGCGGTGTTATGTTGTTTAGCAATATATATAAGAATATACTCATTATAGCCCCATTCCTTCTATGAATTTTTCTTGAAATAACATAGAACTTGAAAGATCTACATATTCAATTTTATCTTTCATTTCATTAGTTATTTTTATGTATTCTTTTGATAATAAATAGATTTTGGATCCTGTACCAGCAGCATTTCCAGCAGCTATAGTTTTTCCCTCAAGTTCTTTTGGAATCATATTTACATTTGTAGCACTTTTAATATCTATATAGTTTCCAAATCCTCCAGCTATAAATAGTTTCCCTATATTCTTTTCTTTAATATTCATCTTATCCATTAAAACTTTTATTCCTGCGTATATGGCTCCTTTAGCTAATTGGAACTCTCTTATATCCTTTTGAGATATATAAACTTCTTTAGATATATAAAATTTCTTTACTTCTATGTTTAGTTTACCGGTTTCATCTATTATATCATTATTAAATAGTTCAGATATTAAATCTAATATTCCTGAACCGCATAAACCAATAGGTTCTCCCCCTAAAATAGTTGTATATTCTGTTTTAAATGAATCATTTAATGAATTATTTAGACAAAAAATATAGCGATGAAGAAGAAAAAGTTAAAATATATCCACAAATTATTTATTTAATGTCTAAACAACTAATGCTAAAAAAAAACTATAT
>JBGUER010000139.1:0-8556 GCA_041821285.1 Clostridiaceae bacterium | reverse complement strand
CTTGGTACGATGCAAAATAATATGCTTTTAATTGGACTTACAGGAGGAATAGGGACTGGGAAAAGTACAGTTTCTAAAATGTTTAAAGATGAGGGGCTAAATGTAATAGATGCGGACATTATATCAAGAGAGGTTTTAGACATTTATCCTGAAATAATAGAAAAAATAAAAAATGAATTTGGAATAAAATTTGTTCAAGGTGGAAAGCTAAACAGGAGATTACTAGGTGATTATATATTTTCCAGTAAGGAAAGAAAAGAAAAATTAGAAGCTATTATTATCCCATTCATTATTGAGGAAGTATTTAAAAGAGTTCTAGAACTGCAAGAAAAGGGTGAAAGTATAGCGATTTTAGATGCACCTACTCTTTATGAAACAGGATTAAATAGAAAGATGGATAAAATTATAGTGGTATATTCTCCTTTAGAAATACAAATAGAGAGAATAATTAAAAGGGATAAAATGACTTACGAAAATGCGGTAAAAAGAATAGACAGTCAGATATCTATAGAATATAAGAAAAGTGGCGCAGATTATTTAATTGATAATGGTAGAGACATAGAAGAGACTAAAGAACAATTTAACAATATAATCAGGAGTTTAAAGGATGAAGCTAAAAAAATATAAGATTCTATTTATAATTATTATACTTTTGATATTTACTATTAATATTAAAAATATATTTAAAATAAGTTATCCGGATAATTATAAGGAATATGTAGAGATATACTCGGATGAAAACAAAATAGATTCATATTTCGTTTTTTCTGTAATAAAAGCTGAGAGTAATTTCGACAAAGATGCTAAATCTTCTAAAGATGCTTATGGTTTAATGCAAATAACTGATAGCACAGCTGCATGGATATGTGAAGAAATGGGTATAGAAGGTTATGAAAATGAAATGTTATATGATCCTGAATTTAACATAAAACTTGGTTGTTGGTATATTAAAAATTTAAGTTCTGAATTTGACGGCGATCCAGTTTTAGTATTAGCAGCATATAATGGTGGCAGAACTAATGTTAATAAATGGTTATTAGATGAAAGTTATTCAAAGAACGGTAAAACATTAGATGTTATTCCTTTTAAAGAAACAGATAAGTACATAAATAAGGTTAAAGTTAATTATAGTATGTATAAATGGATATATAAGTCAAATTAATATTATTGACATAACACAAAAAAATAGTATAATAAAATTATAGTAATTCATGCGTTATGCGGTGGTGGCGGAATAGGCAGACGCGTACGCTTGAGGGGCGTATGGGAGACCGTGTGGGTTCAAGTCCCATCCTCCGCACCAAACAAAATATTATATATGAATTAAATATTTCTGAAATATTCGTGTAGCTCTTATCTTGAACCTACATTTTAAGAAAGGGAGTTCAACAGAAAGCTTCTATATGTACCTTTTGTGAGTCCACTGTGGCATTAAGGCGATAGAAAAGCTTGTGAGGGCACCCACCTATCGAAGCGATAGGTGTCAATGAAAGAGTAACGGTATTTTGGATTTTAAATTAAACTTTAGAGAGGGAAACCTCTCTTTTGTGTTTTTGATAAAAAATATATTGACAAAATTAGAAATAAAGAATAAAATAATATCAAACATATAAGAAAAGTATGAATTGTATTCAACTAAAATCCGGTTGAATATTTTATTTTGATTTTAAACATAGTAAAAATATATGTTTAATAAATAATTTATTTGGAGGTAATTACGATGTCAAAAATATATAAAAATCTTACTGAACTAATAGGGGAAACACCATTACTTGAACTTTCAAATTATAATAAAAATAATAATTTAGATGCTAAAATAGTAGCAAAATTAGAATATTTTAATCCTGCAGGAAGTGTAAAAGATAGAATAGGATTTGCTATGATAAAAGATGCGGAAGATAGAGGACTACTTAAAAAGGGTTCAGTTATTGTTGAATCATCTAGTGGAAATACAGGCGTTGGTTTGTCTTTTGTAGCAGCTGCAAAGGGGTATAGAATAATTATTACTATGCCAGACACTATGAGCATAGAGAGAAGAAATCTTTTAAAAGCACTTGGAGCAGAGGTTATATTAACTCCTGGAAAAGATGGAATGAAGGGTGCGATTGCTAAGGCAGAGGAAATTGCAAGAGGAATTGAAAATTCATTTATACCAGGACAATTTAGTAATCCTATAAATCCTAAAATCCATAAAATAACTACCGCCCAAGAAATCTGGAGAGATACTGAGGGCAGTGTGGATATATTTGTAGCAGGAATTGGAACTGGGGGAACCATTACAGGAGTTGGGGAAGGATTAAAGGAAAAGAACCCTGAAGTGAAAATTGTAGCGGTTGAACCTTTTGGGTCCCCAGTGCTATCAGGAGGAAAAGCAGGACCTCATAAAATTCAAGGAATAGGAGCAGGATTTAAACCAGCTATATTAAATCTAGACATTATAGATGAAATAATAAAAGTGAAAAATGAAGATGCTTTTGAAACTACAAGAGAGATTTCTAAAAATGAAGGGTTGTTAGTTGGTATATCTTCAGGAGCTGCTTTAGTTGCGGCAACAGAGATTGCAAAAAGGCCAGAGAATAGCGGAAAAACAATAGTGGTACTTTTACCAGATACAGGAGAAAGATATCTGTCTACTGATTTATTTAATATATAATAGTTTAAAAGACTGCTTTTTCAATTTACAGAAAAAGCAGTCTTTTTATATATAGAACATAAAATTATTATTATCTTTATTTTTTTCAGCTTCATTTACTAGATCTTGCAATGTAGTCTTTTGCAATACTATTTCCATGGATTTATCTATTTCCTCAAAAACAATATTTTGCATAGCCTTTTCTATATATTCATAATTGGTATTAAATGTAGTATCAGTTTTTTCAAATAGCATTTGTTCAGTAGACTTAAATATATCCAAAACTGTAATTTCATAAGGAGATCTAGAAAGTTTATATCCTCCTTGTGAACCTTTAGTTGATATAACTATTTTCCCTCTTTTTAATAATGAGAAAACCTGTTCTAAATAGATTTTAGAAATTCCAAGCTCCTCAGCTATACTTATAATTGTTATATATTCATTACTTGTATATTTTTGTGCTATATTTATCATAGCAGCTAGTCCGTACCTTGTTTTAGCTGATATTTTCATAAAACCTCCATTAGATATAAAACTTATATGTTTAGTTATATATTAATTGTGATTAAAAGTCAAGAATATGGGGACGGTACAGTAAAAATATTGGGGAGATTTTGATTTGTAACATATGGTACAGAATAATAATCAAAAAAATGTATAATAAGATTATAGAGATTAGGGAAAAATAAATGATATATCAATAGGTAAAAGGAGATAGTGTAATTATGGATAGTGTTAAATTAATGATAGAAGAACATATGTATATTAAAAGGATGCTTATTGTTGTACGGAAAGTATGCTTTAATGTTTTAAATGGTGATGAAATTGATTATGATGACTTTGAAAAAATAATATCATTTGTAAAAAAATATGCTGATGCACATCATCATGGAAAAGAAGAAGTTATGCTTTTTAATAGAATGGTGGATGAGATTGGAGGAGCTGCTGAAAAATTAGTTAAATTTGGGATGTTGGTAGAGCATGATCTAGGAAGGTTCTATATAAGAGAGTTAGGCGAGGCTTTAGATAAAGTGAAAAGTGGTAACGAAGAAGCTAAAATAGATGTAATAGCCAACGCAGTTTCTTATGCAAATCTTCTAAAAAGGCATATAGATAAAGAAGATGCAGTTGTATATCCTTTTGCAAAACGTGAATTAAATCAGGATACATTTAATAAAATTGATGAGGAATGTGAAAAATTTGAAATGAAAAAAAGTGAAAAAGAAGTAAAAGAACAATATATAAAAATTCTTCAAGATTTAGAAATTAAGTATTTAGCTTAAAATATAATAGAATAGAAAAAATAGAGCTAATCAGTCATATTTATTAAGATATATGACTGATTTTTTATTTGATTTTATAATTAATTAAAAAAATAAATAAAAGAATTTTATTGTGGTAATATTTTAAAAATAAATTAATATAAATATAATAAGAAGTATATTAAAGGTTAACTATGAAATAAATTTTTAAAATCCAAACAAAGTTTGGTTTTTGTATTTTGCATAAAATTTTGCGCGCAATACCATGGGTGAATTTGAAATTGCAAGAATAACAAAAATTTATTGAAATAGGGAGGCGTATAGTTTAAATAAATTAATTCTAAAGAAAAAGTAATAAAATTATTGACAGATAATGAAAAAAATTTTATAATCAATACAGAAAGCCGAAATCTTTTTTAAAGATACGGAGGAACCAAGTAAGGGGTTAATCAATTTTTGCAATATTAAGTAATGTTAAATTGTAGGGTATCCTTTCCCGAACCCGTCAGCTAACTTCGTAGGCAAATAGGAGGTAAAAATGGGTGTTGTAAGATTGAAATTTGTTTTAGCTACTACTGTACTCCTAGTAATAGGTTCTTTAGCTGTTTCAAAGACAAAAGTTATGGCAGATACTCCAGGTCAAATAAGTAAAGGGGCTGTTGTTACTACTGTTACATTTAAAACAGATAAAGTTATTGAAGTACCTAAAAAGGTTGTAGAAGTTAAAGTAACTACATCAAATTATTCAAGTTCTAACTCAAATTCTAGCAGAGGATATACTGTAAGTTCAAGTTCAACTGGAGCCTCTATTGCAAATTATGCACTTAAATATTTAGGTTACAGTTATGTTTGGGGAGCTACAGGACCCAATGCTTTTGACTGTTCAGGATTTACCTACTTTGTGTATAGACAGTTTGGAATATCCTTAAGTAGAACATCTGGTGCACAGTATAGCAATGGTATGGCAGTATCAAAATCAAACCTTCAAGCAGGTGATTTGGTATTTTTCTACAATGACATTGGTCATGTAGGACTGTATATTGGAAACGGTAACTTCATACACGCATCTACTTCATCTACAGGAGTTATTGTTAGTAATTTAAATAGCGATTACTATTTAAGAAATTATGCAGGTGCAAGAAGAATAGTAAATTAAATAATTATGTAAATCCGGCAGAAATTTGTCGGTTTTTTTTTAGTATAATATCAGGCCCTTAAAAATATTAATATTAATATATTAATAAAACAAGGGAGGATAAAAATGAAATTCATTAAGAAAAATAATAATAAACAAATGGGACCATTTTTTTACATTGTATTAGTGCTATCATTAACCTTATTGTTATCACTAATATCTGGAAGTATTTTAGCTAAAGTTTTATTAAAGGATTCAAATGTAAAAACTAAATCAATTGAAGAAAATAATTCTCAAGATGTTAGTAGTGATAATAATACCGGGAATACATATACATATATTGCAATTCAAGGGGGGCTGTTTAAAGAGCCTGAAAACGCTGATAAAATTATAGTGATGCTATCAAAATATGGTGAACCATTTATATCTAAAGAGGAAGATAACAATAGAGTTTTGTTAGGAATTTTCACAGAGGAAAATTATAACAGTTTAAAAACTATACTTGATGAGGAAAAAATAGCTAATTCAAAAATGACTTTTGAAATAGCTAATGATAATATATGTAATCAAGAAATATCAGAAATAGTAGATGCATATTTACAAATACTTAATAAAGCATCAGAAGAAGAAATTGAAGCTATAAAAACAGATGAGTTTAAAGCTTGGGTTTCAAGTTTAGAAAAAGTAGATGATGATTTCGAATACTATAGTATTTTAGAAGAACTTAAAGATAATTGTTCTAATTTAAAAGAGACAATAAATAAAGAAGAAGTATCATCGTATTATTTAGAGTTATACAAAATATCATTAAATTTCAAAAACAAATAATTGTTTCTATATTTAATAGTATGAATAGCCGCTATAGCGGTTATTTTTTTATGCAAATTTTTTATGAATATTTATGTTTTCTATATGTTAAATACTTGTCTAAAAACATATTAAATGATAAACTATATAGGATATATGATTAAGGTGGGATGGGTTTGAAATCTTCAAAAAAAACAACTTGCTCTTTAATAATTGTTTCAATTTTAGGTGGAATTTTAGGTACTTTTATAGGAGATATATTGGGAAATAAATTCGAATTTCTTAATTTTCTAAAGGTTATATACACTATAGGTACAAAGTCTCCACTGTCTATTGATTTAAAAATAGTAGATTTTACCTTTGGATTTAATTTTAATTTTAATATTATGTCTATTTTAGGGGTTATTTTGTCAATAATAATATATAAAAGGAAATAGGAAGTGATATTATTAATACGATACTTGCATCAGCTTCTCCAAGGCGAAAAGAACTCTTGAGTAGAATTACTTCTGAGTTTCAAGTAGTAGTAAGCAATTTTGATGAAGATACAGTGGCATTTTCAGGGGATGTAGAAAAATATGTTATGGAAATTGCTAAGGGTAAAGCATTAGATGTTGCAAAACAATATAAAGAAGATATAGTCATTGGTTGTGATACAGTGGTTGTATATGAAAACAAGGTATTAGGTAAGCCAAAGGATAAAATTGAAGCATATGATATGTTAAAAATGTTAAGTGATAGAACTCATTTTGTATATTCGGGATTATTTATCATAGATACAAAAAGAAATATAATAAGAAATAATTTTGAAAAGACTGAAGTGTTTTTTTCTAAGTTAACGGAAAAAGACATAACTAGGTATATTGATACGGGTGAACCTATGGATAAAGCAGGTGCGTATGGTATACAAGGAAAGGGAGGCATATTTGTAAAAAAGATAAATGGTTGTTTTTACAATGTAATGGGCCTTCCTATTAATAAATTAAATTCAATGATAAGGGAGATGGGGGTAAATCTATAAAAAAAGGAGCATACTATGAACGATAGCTTAAAACTTATGGATTTGCCTATAAATGAAAGACCACGAGAGAGATTAGCTAAATATGGACCAGATAATCTTTCAAATAGTGAACTTTTAGCAATTATTTTAAGAGTTGGAAGTTCCAAAGAAAATGTGTTGAATTTAAGTAGTAGAATACTAGTTGATAGTGGAGGTTTAAATGGGCTAATCAACATGAAATTTAAGGATTTTATGAAGGTAAATGGTGTGGGTGAAGCTAAAGCATCTCAAATAGTGGCTTTAGCTGAATTAAGCAAAAGGATAAAATCCTACAAATCTGGTGACTTATACAAGATAAGTTCGCCAGATAGTGCAGCTGAACTTGTTATGGAAGAAATGAGAAATTTAAAAAAAGAGTATTTAAAAATAATATTATTAAATACTAAAAATATTGTAATAAAGATTGAAGATATTTCTATTGGAAGTTTGAATTCTTCTATAGTACATCCAAGAGAAGTGTTTACAGTAGCTGTTGAGTACAGTAGTGCATCTATAATAATATGTCATAATCATCCGTCAGGAGACCCTTCTCCTAGCAGTGAAGATATAAATATTACAAAAAGATTGGTTGAGTGCGGTAAATTATTAGGTATTGCAGTTTTAGATCATATAATTATAGGAAATGGAAAATTTATCAGCTTGAAAGAAAAAGGTATAATATAAATGGAGGTAAATTGACAATGGGATTATTTGGAATGACAAAAGATATGGGTATAGATTTAGGTACAGCAAACACTTTGGTTTATGTGAAAGGTAAAGGAATTATATTAAGAGAGCCATCTGTAGTTGCTCAAAATGTTGATACTAAAAAAGTATTGGCTGTAGGGGAAGAAGCAAAAAATATGATAGGAAGAACTCCAGGCAATATAGTAGCTATTAGACCACTAAAAGATGGAGTTATAGCTGATTTTGATACAACTGAAGTAATGCTTAGGAGCTTTATTAATAAAGCAAATTCAAAAGGTGCTTTTACAAGTCCTAGGATAGTTGTTTGTTTTCCTTCAGGTGTAACTGAGGTTGAAAGAAGAGCTATAGAAGAGGCTGCAAAGAGAGCAGGAGCTAGGGAAGTAATACTTATGGAAGAACCTATGGCAGCGGCTATTGGGTCAGGACTTCCAGTTAGTGAGCCTTTTGGTAGTATGATTGTAGATATCGGTGGTGGAACCACAGAAGTAGCTGTGATATCACTAGGTGGTATTGTTACTTGTAAATCCCTTAGAATAGCAGGAGATGAGTTTGATCAAGCAATAATAAGTTACATTAAAAAAGAGTTTAATTTAATGATAGGTGAAAGAACATCAGAAAATATTAAAATCGAATTAGGTTCTGCATTTAAAAATGAAGAAAATAGAGTTATGGACATTAAAGGTAGAGATTTAATAACTGGACTACCAAAGACTATTGAAATAAACGAGGATCAGATAAGAGAAGCTATTAAAGAACCTGTGTACGCTATAATAGATGCTATTAAAACAACCCTTGAAAAAACACCACCAGAACTTGCTGCAGATATAATGGAGCGAGGAATAATGCTTGCAGGAGGAGGAGCCTTATTACATAATTTAGACGAATTAATTAATAATGAAACACATATGCCTGTTAATATAGCAGAATTTCCATTAGACTGTGTGGCACTTGGTGCAGGAAAGGCTCTTGATAC
>JBGUER010000138.1:0-8568 GCA_041821285.1 Clostridiaceae bacterium | reverse complement strand
TTAATGGGAGAATCATTAAATGGAATTAAAAGAACTGTAATGTGTGGAGATATAAGAGAAACTAATATTTCTGAGGATGTAACAGTTATGGGTTGGGTTCAAAGAAAAAGAAATCTTGGAGGTTTAATATTTATAGATTTAAGAGATAGAAAAGGTATAGTTCAATTGGTGTTTGGTGAAGAAATAAACAAAGAAGCATTTTTGAAAAGTGACCTTGTAAAATCTGAATATTGTATTGTTGTTAAAGGAAAAGTAGTTGAAAGACAATCTGTAAATAAGAATATGGAAACTGGAAAGATAGAAATACTAGGTGATTATATAAAAATATTGTCAGAATCAGAAACGCCACCTATCTATATAAAAGAAAATTTAGATACAGAAGAGAATACTAGATTAAAATATAGATACCTAGACCTTAGAAGACCTGATATGCAAAAGATAGTTATTACTAGAAGTAAAACTTATAGAGTAGTTAGAAACTTTTTAGAAGATGAAGGTTTTTTAGAAATAGAAACACCAATGTTAACTAAAAGCACTCCAGAAGGAGCACGTGATTATTTAGTTGCAAGTAGAAATTATCAAGGTGCTTTTTATGCATTGCCTCAATCCCCTCAGTTGTTCAAACAACTTTTAATGGTGTCAGGATTTGATAAATATTTCCAAATAGTAAAATGTTTTAGGGATGAGGATTTAAGAGCAAATAGACAACCAGAATTTACTCAAATAGATATGGAAATGTCTTTTATAGAACAAGAAGACATTATAGAATTAAATGAAAGATTAATAAAAAAAGTGTTTAAAGAAGTTATTGGTGTAGATGTAAACATCCCTATGAAAAGATTAACATATAAAGATGCTATGGAGAAATACGGATCAGACAAACCAGACCTAAGATTTGGAATGGAAATAACTGATTTATCAGAGGTATTTAAAGACTCTGATTTCCAAGTATTTAGTGGAGCTTTATCAAATGGAGGAAGTATTAGAGCTATAAAAGTTGAAAACGGTGCTAGTATGTCAAGAAAAGAACTTGATAAATTACAAGCATTTGTGAAAAATTATAAAGCAAAGGGACTTGCATATATCGCATTTAAGGAAGAGATAAAAGCCTCTATAGCTAAGTTTATAACAGAAGATGAAATAAATAATGTTAAAGAAACAATGAAGGTAAATACAGGGGACTTAGTTTTAATAGTAGCTGATAAAAATAGCGTTGTATTTCAATCTTTAGGAGCACTAAGATTAGAAGTTGCTAAAAAATTAGAAATATTAAAAGACAATAAGGAATTTAATTTTGCATGGGTAACAGAATTTCCTCTTTTATCTTATAACGAAGAGGAAAATAGGTATCAGGCTGAGCATCATCCATTTACAATGCCAATGGATGAGGATATAAAGTATTTAGAAACTGATCCTTTAAAAGTTCGTGCAAAAGCTTATGATATGATATTAAATGGTGAAGAATTAGGTGGGGGAAGTATAAGAATTCATGAATCTGACCTTCAAGAAAAGATATTTAAGGCTCTAGGATTTACAGAAGAAGAAGCGTGGGAAAGATTTGGATTTTTGCTTCAAGCATTTAAATTTGGACCACCTCCTCATGGTGGATTAGCATTTGGTTTTGATAGATTAATTATGTTTTTAGCAGGAACTGATAATATTAAAGATGTTATAGCTTTTCCAAAAAATCAAAATGCATTTTGTCCTTTAACAGAAGCGCCTAGTGTTGTTGACGAAAAACAATTAAATGAGTTAAGCTTAAGCACTATAAAAAAAATATAATATTTGATTTTGGGGTGTAGTATGGAAAGAGAAGAAGTTAAAAAGAAATTAGACTCTAGGCTTAGAAGAATAGAAGGTCAAGTTAAGGGAATTGAAAAAATGGTTGATTCTGAGTGTGGATGTCGAGATGTATTAGTTCAAATAGCCGCAGTTAGAGCAGCACTTAATAAAGTTGGAAGTATGATTCTGCAAAATTATGCCAAAGACTGTTTTGTAAGTATAAGTGATGAAGAGGTTGATGACAAGAAGCTTGAGGAATTAATATCTACGTTAGATATGTTTTTAAAATAAGCCTAAATAGGCTTATTTTTTTTATAATTTACAATTCTAGTTAATGAAGAGATTAATACAATGGCTACTGCTATAACAGCTGCTAGTTGAAAAGTTTCTATGGCTTTTGAAAATGCAGCTTGGTATTTGCCGTTTATAGATTCTATCATTGTATAATATAAACTTCCTCCAGGCACTAGAGGAATAATAGATGGAACTACAAATATAGTAACTGGGGTTTTGAATAATCTGGCCATTATTTCTGAATATATAGAAACACAAATAGCAGCTATAAAGGTAGAATATATCAATGATAAATTGTTATTTAAAAGTATACTAAATATAGTCCAGGACAGTCCCCCACCTATAGCAGAAAATAATAATTTTTTTTCTTTAATATTAAATAAAACTCCAAATCCTAAAGTAGCTAAAAAAGCAAATAAAAATTCTTTAAACATAAATCCTCCTAAATTTAGTACCAAATTTTGAATAAAATACCGGTTCCTGTTGCGATAGCTAGAGCCATTAATGTAGCCTCTACGGCTTTTGATATTCCAGACACTATATCACCTGCTATGGTGTCTCTTATTGAATTTGTGAAGGATAAGCCTGGAACTAAAAGCATGATGCATCCTATGATAATTGTATCAATATTTAATTTGGGGGAAATATAAAACATTAATGATGCAATAAAAGCGATTAAAAATCCTCCGGAAATATTAATGAAAAATTCGTTTATTTTAATTTTGTTAAGTGCTATAGTGAAAATCTTGAGTATAGACCCTATCAAAAGAGAAACTAGAAAATCAATAAAGTTTCCGTTAAATAAAAGAGTAAAAAACCCAGCAGCTATAGAAGAAAAAAATACTAAAGTGGAATTTTTATATTTTTTATAGTTTTTAATTTTTTTTATTTCATCTTCTAAGGCAGAAGGAGAAACTTCACCTTTTGCAATGTTTCTTGATAATATATTAACTAGATTTATTTTTTCTAAATCTATTGTTCTTGTTTTAATTCTTCTTATTATTGATTGATTTTCATTATTATCGCCTGTAGCTGAAAACATTATACCCGTTGGAGTTACATAACAATCTGCATCGCCAATATTATAAGATTTGCAAATTATTATTATGGTTTCTTCAACTCTGTAGGTTTCTCCACCATTTTCTAATATTATTTTTCCAGCATCTACAGCTAGCTTCATTAATTTATTTTTGTCCATAGAATCACCTCATAAAATTAAATATATTATAGCACGATTGATAAATAAATAGAATGTAAAAAAAATAGATGGTTTACAATTTAGTTAAGTGAAATTATAATAAGTATAAATAAAACTTAAGGATGGTGTGTAATGAATAGAAAATTAAATCAAGTAGATGAAGAAATATTTAATCTTATTGAAGGAGAATATAAAAGACAGGTAGACAATATAGAACTTATTGCTTCTGAAAATTATACTAGTCGTGCTGTAATGGAAGCTATGGGGTCAATATTAACTAACAAGTATGCTGAAGGATATCCTGGTAAAAGATATTATGGCGGTTGTCATGTAGTTGATAAGGTAGAAGATTTAGCAAGAGATAGAATGAAGACTTTGTTTGGTGCAGAACATGCTAACGTTCAACCACATTCTGGCTCTCAAGCTAATATGGCAGTATATATGTCTGTATTAAATCCTGGAGATACTATAATGGGTATGAACTTAACTGACGGTGGTCATTTAACTCACGGAAGCCCAGTTAATTTTTCAGGTAAATTATATAATTTTGTAAGTTACGGAGTAAATAAAGAAACAGAAATGTTAGATTATGAAGAAATTCATGAATTAGCTTTAAAAGTTAAACCTAAGATGATTATGGTAGGTGCTAGTGCTTATTCTAGAACTATAGATTTTAAAAAGTTTAGAGAAATATGTGATGAAGTAAAAGCATATTTAGTTGTAGATATGGCACATATAGCAGGACTTATAGCAGCTGGATATCATCCATCACCAGTACCTTATGCAGATTTTGTAACAACTACAACTCATAAAACATTAAGAGGTCCTAGAGGTGGCGCTATATTATGTAAAGAAGAATATGCTAAAGCAGTTGATAAAACTATATTCCCTGGCATGCAAGGAGGACCTTTAATGCATGTTATAGCAGGAAAAGCTGTTTGTTTTAAAGAAGCTTTAATGCCAGAATATAAAGATTACATAGCGCAAGTAGTTAAAAATAGTAAGGTTTTGTCAAACGAACTAATAAATAATGGTTTTAGAATTGTATCTGGTGGTACAGATAATCATCTTATGCTTATGGACTTAACTAATAAAAATATAACAGGTAAAGAAGCAGAGGCTTTATTAGATAGAGCTAAAGTTACATTAAATAAAAATACAATACCATTTGAAACTAAAAGTCCATTTATAACTAGTGGTGTTAGAATAGGAACTCCTGCAGTAACAAGTAGAGGATTTAAAGAAGCTGAAATGAAAGAAATTTCTAAGATAATAAGTATCGTTATAGATAAAAAAGAAGCAGGAATAGAAGAAGCTATAAATAAAGTAGATACACTTTGCAAAAAATTTCCGATATATTAAATAACATAAGCAATTTAATAATAAAAATTTTCAAAGGGGGCTATATTTTGTTCGATTGTCATATACACACTAAATATTCTACCGATTCTAATCTTCAAATAAAATCAGCTATAAAAATCGCAAAAGAAAAAAATATGGGTATAATAATAACTGATCACATGGATACTAATTTATTAAATGAAAACAAGTTTAATTTTAATACTAATAGTTTTTTTAAAGATTATGGAACATACAAAAATGATAAATTATTGCTTGGTATTGAAATTGGATTAACGGAAAATTGTATTGAATATAATGAAAATCTTTCTAAAAATAACCCTTTTGATTATGTTTTAGGGTCTATTCATTTTGTGGAAGGCCTTGATTTGTATTATGAAGATTATTATAAAAAATATGAAAAAAAACTAGCTTATGAAAAATATTTAAATGTTATATATGAAATGGTTAAGAAAAATGATTATATAGATTCATTAGGACATATAGATTATATTGCAAGATATGGAAGATATTCAGATAAAGAAATATATTATAAAGAACATTATGAAATTATTGATGAAATATATAAAACTATAATAAAAAATGATATAATATTAGAGCTTAATACTAGAAGGTTTGATAAAAAAGAATCTATAGATAATTTAAAAGTGTTATATGGTAGATATAAGGAATTAGGTGGTAAGTATATTACTTTAGGTTCAGATGCCCATGATGAAAAAAGTATAGGAAATCATTTTAATTTAGCAAAGGAATTTGCTAAGGAAATAGATTTAGAAATAGTGTATTTTAAAGAAAGAAAAATAATAATTACACAAAGATAATATAGGAGAAGCAAATGAAAAAACCAGGAATGCTTAGAAATTTAGGAATCGTTTTTATTTTATTAGTAGGGATTGTTTCAGCAGTAGCAGTAAAATTTGTGATGAAAAATGTGAATTATGATAAGAAATTAAAAATAGCTGATGGTTATTTTGCGATTATGGATTATGGCGAAGCTAGTTTAGCCTATAAAGAATGTATTTTAATTAAGGAAAGTGATGAAATCTCAAAAAAATTAGAGGAAGCAGAGCGATTAGATAAGTTAAAACAAATATACGATGAAGGAATGGAGCTAATTGAGAATAAAGAGTATTTAGGTGCTATTGAAGAATTAAATAAGGTAGAAGGATATGCTGATGTAGAGGAAAAAATAGTACTTGCGAAAACCTTATACATAGAAGATTATATTAATAAATCTAAAGATAGTGCAAGCCGTGAGAATTATGATAAAGCTATAGAATATGTTAATAATATATCAGCTTTGGATAACAATAATGAAGAAGCAAAAAAATTATTGGATGAGTATAGTAACTTAAAACAAGAAAAACAAGATGAGATTGATAAATATAGCGGAGCAACTTCATACTTCATAGAAGTGAGTTTAAAAAACCAAAACGTTAGAATTTATCAAAATGGAGAATTAATTAAGGATATGATATGTTCATCAGGTAAAGCTGATTATGATACTCCAACAGGAATATTTAATATTCAAGAGAGGGGAGAATCTTTTTATTCAAATGAATTTGAACAAGGTGCACTTTATTGGGTAAGATTTTATGGAGAATTTTTATTTCATAGTTTGGCTGTTGATATAAATGGAAATATAATAGAAGAAGAAGCGGCAAAACTTGGCAACCCAGCATCACATGGCTGTATAAGACTTGAAGTGGAAAATGCTAAATGGATATATGATAATATACCTGTAGATACTTTTGTGAAAATATATTAAAAAGTTAAACTTAAAGTTGATAATGAGTTAAATTCATTATCAACTTTTTTTTAAAATAATATAAATTTTTTTTCATTATTATCATATAAATAGAAGGAAAATCTAATTATATATAGAATATTATAAATAGAATATTAAAAAAATTTACAAGAAGGTTGTGGTATAATGTCGAAAAAAGAAATGATTGCCATGATACTGGCCGGTGGTCAGGGCTCAAGATTGGGAATATTAACCAAAGAAATAGCAAAACCTGCTGTACCTTTTGGAGGAAAATACAGAATAATAGATTTTACATTAAGTAATTGTTCTAACTCAGGCATAGATACAGTTGGCGTATTAACTCAGTATCAACCTTTAATATTAAATAATCATATTGGAATAGGAAGTCCTTGGGATTTAGACAGAAACAATGGTGGAGTTGCTGTTTTATCACCTCACACTAAACAAAAAGGGGGAGGTTGGTATAAGGGTACAGCCAACGCTATCTATCAAAATATCAGATTTATAGATAATTATGACCCTGAATATGTAATAGTGTTATCAGGAGATCATATTTATAAAATGGATTATTCAGATATGTTAAAATACCACAAGGAAAAACAAGCGGATGCTACCATTGCTGTATTAAAGGTTTCTTTAAAAGAGGCTAGAAGATTTGGTATGATGAATACAAGAGATGATTTGACAATATATGAATTTGAAGAAAAACCCATTAAGCCTAAAAGTGACTTAGCATCTATGGGAGTTTATATATTTAATTGGAAAGAGCTAAGAAAAACTTTAATAGAAGATGAAGAAAATAAAGATTCAAGTAATGATTTTGGTAAAAATATAATACCCAAAATGTTAAATGAAGGTAAAAAATTATGTGCTTACCCTTTTGAAGGATATTGGAAAGATGTAGGAACTATTGAAAGTCTTTGGGAAGGGAATATGGATTTATTAAAAGAAAATAATAAATTAGATATTCATGACCCCAAATGGAAGATATATTCAGTAAATCCTACAAAACCGCCACAATATATAGGTAAAGAGGCTAGTGTTAATAATTCTCTTATAGTTGAAGGATGTGAGATAGAAGGTGTAGTTGAAAATTCTGTTTTATTTCCAGAAGTAGTAGTTGGAAAGGGAGCTATTGTTAACAATTCGGTTATTATGGCAAATGTAAAAATAGAAGAAGGAGCTGTAATAGACAAAGCTATTATAGGAAGTGACGTTACTATAGGAACTAATTCTAAAATTGGTAATAGTTCTGAGATAACTTTAGTTGCAGAGGGCGAAAATATTAAAGCGGACACAATAATAAATAGGTAGGTGATATTATGGTAAATAAATATATGGGATTATTAATATTAAATGAAAAAGAAGATAATATAATGAGTCTAACTAAAAATAGACCATTAGCTTCAATACCTTTTGCGGGAAGATATAGAATAATAGATTTTGCCCTTTCTAATTTAGTTAATTTTAGAGTGAACAATGTTGGTATTATCACTCAAAGTAATTCAAGATCACTTATAGATCATTTAGGGTCAGGAAGTCACTGGGATTTAGATAGAAAAAGAAGTGGGATATTTGTATTTAATTTTAGTTCATACACTAATGATATAAATGATGCTAAAATTTTGATGGATAATTTGGAATATCTATATAGAAGTAAGGAAGAATATGTAATAGTATCAAGTTCTTATATGATTTGTAATATTAACTATGAAGAAGCTGCAAAATTCCACGAAGAATCTAATGCAGATATTACAGTTATATCTACAAAAACAGGTAATGGTAAAAAAGAATATTTAGGTTGCGATGCATTAAATGTAGATGAGAATAATAAAGTTTTAAGTGTTGGGAAGAATTATGGTGGACATAATGATTTGAATATTTCCATGGAAATGTATTTAATGAAAAAGGATATTTTAATAGATTTATTATATAAAACTGTGGAAACAGGTTATTATAGCAGTATAAAAGAAGCAATAAATAAGAATATTAGTAATATTAATATAAAAAATTTTGAGTTTAAAGGCTATGTAAAATGTATAAATTCTATAGATGCTTTTTACAAGGCCAATATGGATATGCTTAATTTAGAAAAAAGCAGAGAATTGTTTTTTAAAAATGGTCTTATTATGACAAAAGTTATGGATGAAGCACCAGCTAAATATAC
>JBGUER010000137.1:0-8830 GCA_041821285.1 Clostridiaceae bacterium | reverse complement strand
AACTTTACTGAAAATTATTTATTTTCTTAGATATCTAATCTAAGAAAACAAAATGCTATTCATCTCCATCCTATAGAAGAATGGAGAATTCCGCATAAAAAAGTTAAAAGAAATAATGTAAAATTAAAGATTTGGATATTAGAATAGTAGGTATTGGGTCTATATGCTAGTGTTCAGAATTTTGTACTTTTGAAGATTCGTTTATTTAGGACAAGTCATTTTCATTTCAACTATATTTCATAACTGGGACAGGCTATTTATTTCACACACAATTTTATGAACACTGGCATATGATGCTTGAAAAACATAATCAAGTATAAATTCCTTAAAATGTAAGTGGAGTATATAACTTGAAATATACATTATATAAAAAAGGACTGAAAATTCAACTTAATAAATAGGCCAATGACTTGGTGACTATTATAATTTATGGTATAATATATATGTTTAAAAAGTTTAGGAGGGATTAGTATGTCAATTTTAGTAACTGGAGGAGCAGGATATATAGGAAGCCATACCTGCGTTGAATTATTAAATTCTGGATATGATGTTGTAGTAGTAGATAATTTATTTAATAGTAAAGAAGAATCATTAAAAAGAGTTGAGTCTATAACAGGCAAAACTTTGAAATTTTATGAAGTTGATATTTTGGATAAAGCTGGTTTAGAAAAGGTTTTCCAAGAAAACAAAATTCAATCTGTAATTCATTTTGCAGGACTTAAAGCAGTTGGGGAATCTGTTAAAATACCAATTAGTTATTACCATAATAACATAACAGGTACGCTTGTACTTTGTGAGGTTATGGCAAAATATGGAGTTAAGAATATTGTATTTAGTTCATCAGCTACTGTTTATGGAATGAATAATGTATCACCACTTACAGAAGATTTACCACTTAGTACTACAAGTCCTTATGGTTCAACTAAACTTATGATTGAACAAATATTAACAGATGTTTATGCATCAGATAATAAGTGGAGCATAGCACTTCTTAGATATTTTAATCCTATTGGAGCTCATGAAAGTGGCAGAATAGGAGAGGATCCTAATGGAATTCCAAATAATTTAATGCCATTTATTACTCAAGTTGCTATAGGTAAAAGAGAAACATTAAGTGTGTTTGGAAATGATTATGATACTCATGATGGTACTGGGGTTCGTGACTATATTCATGTTGTGGATTTGGCTAAAGGTCATATAAAAGCTTTAGAGAAAATAGATAAAGCTTCTGGAGTTGAAGCTTATAATTTAGGAACAGGTATAGGCTATAGTGTGCTTGATGTTGTTAATAATTTTGAAGAAGCTACTGGAGTTAAAGTTTCTTATAAAATAGTGGATAGAAGACCTGGAGATATTGCAACTTGTTTTGCATCATCTGAAAAAGCTTACAAGGAGCTTGGTTGGAAAGCTGAAAAAACTCTTTATGATATGTGTAGTGATTCATGGAGATGGCAAAGCAACAATCCAAAGGGATACGAAGAATAAAAAAGAATAAAAAAGAATAAAAAAGAATAAGAACAAACAGAAAAAAACCACAAGGTATTTCAACATTATTAAACGTAACCTTGTGGTTTTTTATATATTTTTTTATTTTGTACTATAATATGAAGCAATTGAGTTTGCCGTTTTTTCAGCAATTTTTTGTTGCATGGAAGAAGTAGTTACCTTAGCTGCTTCGGCTGCGTTGCTAATGAATCCTGCTTCTAATAGAATAGATGGCATGGTTGTCCATCTAGTAACACGTAAATTAGAGTCTATACTTCCATCATTTTTAAATCCTAAAGAAGATATAGAGTTAACCATTAAAGTACTTAATGCTTTGCTATCTATAGCTGCATTAGAAGGTGTGGAATCATATACTGTAATGTCTTCAGTATTATAATTTACCCATTTAGATTTACCGTTATAGTTTATAGTGAAACCGCCACCGCCTTCTGAAATGTATGGATATTTTTTGCCATTATATATAGCATAAACACCGCTTATTTCAATTCCAGGTCTATAGGTACTATAATAAGTAGTTATACCAGTGGGTGAAGAACTTTCACTAGAATTATGATGTATACTAATGAATAAATCAGCTTTTGAATTAGTAGCCATGGTTGTTCTATCATCTAAGGACACTGCTATATCAGATTCTCTAGACATTACAACATCTGCGCCATATTTTAATAATTCAGCTTTTAATTTTTGGGCTAAGCTTAAATTAATAGTTTTTTCTTTATATCCATTTTGAACTGCACCAGGGTCAGAACCGCCATGACCTGGGTCTATGAATACGGTATATCCGTATAATTTCGAGCTTGTAGCTCCAACATTTTTAGACAGTAAAATCAAATCATAAATATCTATAATATTATCTTTATTAAAATCTTTGCTTTGTAAAAAACCATTTTGTCCTGATTTTAGATTATATGAATTTGCTAAATATGATATGTCTAATATATCTATGCTATTGTCCTTGTTAACATCATAATCAGAAGTTAAAGTGGAAGTGGCTTTTAAAATGCTATTTTTAAAGAATATATAATTATCATTTGGGAAATCATAATTATATATGCAGTTTGTCATTTGTATGTTAGTTATTTTATTTGGTTGTTCATTATTTAAAATTTCTATGCCGTCTTTAGCATTATTTATATCTAAGTAGTTTATAGTATTTAAGCCACTGTTTATGAGGAGCTTATCCCATTTTTCATCTGTTTGTGATGTGAAGGTTACATGTGATTGGCTTGAGCCATTTATTATTAGAGTTCCATATATATTCATTTTAGTATTAGGTGCAAATTTTAGCTTAACGCCTTCATTTATAGTGAGTGTAATGTTCTTTGGTATTGTAATGTCATCTTCTACTAAATAAGGGATATGTTCATTTTCAAGTATTGTGTCTTCAGTTATTTTAGAACTTAATATTTTTTCAGTAGTAGCGGCCAGAACTTTTGTATTAGCTATGGTATTGCTTATAGTGATATTAGTTCCTATTAGAAGTGAAATTATTATAGGAATTAGTATTTTGTTTATTTTTTTTGTCATTTTATTTGATTTGCCCCCTGTTTGAATAAAATGTTTTATATAGAATATTATATCATATTTTTATGTGAGATATATATTTATAAATAATGGGAATGTAATAAAAAGATTTGGACTAGGTCCAAATCTTTTTATTTAAGCTAAGCTTGAAAGTGCACTAAGAATAGCTGCTCCAAATAAGATATTTAGAACGATTCCTATAGCTACAAATATCAAAGTTGCTTTTGCCCAATTGCTCTTACTTTTTGGAGTTGAGCCGCTAAATGACCAAACAAATAACATAACAATATTAACTATTGGTATTAAAGATAATAATATTGTTAGTAACCAATCTCCTAATGTAACAACGCCACCATTGTTTGTTTGAACTTGTTGTGTGTTTTGATTTAAATTAGTATCCATTTATAATTCCTCCTTAAATATAAAATATCTAACGGTTATATATATTCTACAAAAAACAATAAATACCTTCTTTTGACATTAAAATTTTTAAAATATATAAAAATACAATAATATGATAGAATATATTCATAACTTAGATTGTGTTAATACTAATTATTTAGGTGGGAGGGAAATATGAAAAAAATATTAGTGGTTTTCGGTACAAGACCAGAAGCTATAAAAATGTGCCCTTTGGTTAATGAATTAAAACAAAGAGGAAAATTTAATATTTTAGTTTGTGTAACAGGACAACATAAGGAGATGCTAGACCAAGTTCTTGAAGTCTTTAATGTTATTCCTGATTTTAATTTATCAATAATGAAGAAAAATCAAAATTTATTTGATATAACAATAAAAATATTAGACAAGATGAAAACTATTTTAGAACAGGTAAAACCAGATTTAGTTTTAGTTCATGGAGATACAACAACTAGCTTTGCAACAGCGCTTGCATGTTTTTATTTGCAGATTCCTGTAGGTCATGTGGAAGCAGGGCTTAGAACTTATGATATAAATAGTCCATATCCAGAGGAGTTTAATCGCCAGGCTGTGGGTATTATAGCAAAATACAATTTTGCTCCAACGCAGATAGCTTATGAAAATTTGATAAAAGAAGGAAAAAATAAAGATTCCATTTATATTACTGGAAATACTGGAATTGATGCTTTAAAAACAACTATAAGGGAAGAATACCATCATGAATTATTTGATTGGGTTGGAAAATCTAGGCTTATTATATTAACAGCTCATAGAAGGGAAAATCTAGGCGAGCCACTTTATAATATGTTTAGTGCTATTAAAAATATAATTGAAGAAAATCAAGATATTAAGATAATATATCCAATTCATAAAAATCCCAAAGTTAGAGAAATAGCTAATGCGGTTTTTGGAAGTCAAGAAAGAATAAAAATAATAGAACCTGTTGATGTTTTAGATTTTCATAATTTTTTAAATAAATCCTATTTAATTTTAACTGATAGTGGAGGAATTCAAGAGGAAGCTTCATCACTGTGTATTCCTGTTCTTGTTATGAGGGATAAAACGGAAAGGCCAGAAGGAATAAACTCAGGAATTTTAAAATTGGTAGGAACAGACGAGGAAAGAATCTATTTAGAAATTAAGAAATTGCTTTTAGATAAAGAAGAATATAATAAAATGTGCAATGCTAGTAATCCTTATGGTGATGGAGATGCTTCTGGAAAAATAGCTGATATTTTAGAAAAAAATAGCTAATATTTTAGAAAAAATATTTATATGAGTAACAGAAGTAGCTAACTATTAGTATATTATACTAACAAAAGAAAATTTAATTTTGTTAATATAATATAAAGGAAGTGCATTTTTTAATGTGTGAAGATAATACAATGGGTAACTTTTCAATGGATGATTGCTGCGGTAATAATAACCATCATCATCATCATGGACCTGAAAGAGTCATAGCTATCCCTAATACTTTGGACGAAGCTGTTCAAGGAGATTATTTTGTTGGCCAAACTGAAAATATGTTTGCAGCTAGAGGATGTAATTGTTGGGGCGGAATAGTAAATCCATGTAATCAAGGTAATCAAGGTAATCAAGGTAATCCATGCAATCAAAATAATCAATGTAATCCATGCTGTCCATGTAATCCAGGTGTAGATTGTTTTGTAGATAGTTTAACTGTTTCATGTTATACAGCTACTCCTATTTTAGCAGAAGTATATTTGAATGGGAACTTATGTTGTCAAGGTACAGTATCTTGTAATGTTAGTCCATCTAACACTGCAATAAGGCCAACACCTTGTCCAAAATGTCAAGTAAAATCTAAAAATAATGTTGGTAATAATCTAGGTTGCTGCAAAAATCCTATTGGAGAATTAGTTGCCGGATGTTCTACAAAAACTATTGATTTAGGTGGAACAATAATAATTCCTCCTGGTGGTTCTTGCGTAGTAGTATGCAAATCTCCTTGTTGTAATTGCATTAAATGTAGAGTTGCATGCAGATGGTGGGAAGAAGAAATTTAATAAATAATAAACGCTATTTAGAGAGCCATTTTATTATAAGGCTCTCTTTTGTATTTATATTGTTTTAGTACTAGCTATTTCATCTATATTACTTGATTTATTTATTTCAATGAATAAGGAACCAATTTTCCTCATATTTTTAAGCGATACACCTTTTGAATTTTTATAATTCTCAAGATCATCTCTTATTACTTCCGGTATTGATTCAATATCTATTATATTCCGAGCTATACTTATGGGACTGTTTGTTAATTCTAAGTTTTTTTCTTTAGATGATATTATATTAGAATTTATTATATTAGAATTTAGTAAATTATTATTTATAAGAATTTTTCTAAGTACTACGCTTTTATAATTATTTTTCTCTATTGGACTTATTTCAACAACATTATTTGGAAGCTTTAAAAAGTCCCCATTAGCAGTTATTTTCATATCCTGAAGTAAACTTTTGCTATCTAATATTTTTATAAATTTAGTAGTAATTAAAATGAAGTCATATTTTATAATAATGTCTTCATAACTTATGGAAATATTGTTTAAGCAAAAAAGAGGAACACAGGATTTTATAGATTTCAAAATTTGCTGTTCTTTATTTATGATAAAATCATCTATAGTTGTATTTTCGCCTTTAGGAATATAGGAATATGAGTTAATAAATATAGGCTTTTTAATTTTGTTTAAAATATCCATTACAACACCTTCTTATAATAAAATTTAATATAATATAATATAAAAACATATTACCATAAAATAGAAAATATGTAAACGATAAATTAGGTTAATTGTATTAAATAAGGATTTTATTAGAAATAAACACTAAATATATTAAAATAATTCTAAGTTTGTGGTATTATGATAGTATATAAAGCTACAATATATTTAACAAAAATGAATTAAAAGAAGGTTGATAAATTTGAAAAATGTTGCTGTTATTATTGATGCATTAGAGATATGGTATCAATTTCAAATTTCCCAAGGAATAAAAAAAATAGCTGAAGAAAAAGGTTTTAATTTATTGTTCTTTTGTGGTATGCAGTTGAAATCTGTAGTTAAAGATACAGCGCAACATAATGTTATTTACCAGCATATAAATGTGGACAAACTTGATGGAATTATAGTACTTGCTGGAACATTAGAAAATTATATTACCAAAGATGAATTAAATGAATTTTTGAAAGACTATAAAAAAATTCCTATGGTTACTACAGCAGTTTCAGTTCCTGGAGTTCCGGGTGTTATTTTCGATAATAAAACCTCCATTAAGAAAGTTTTAGAGCATTTAATAGAACATCATAATTATAAAAAAATAGCTTACATTTCAGGACCATATTTGAATGAAGAGGCTAGAATAAGATATGATGCATATATAGAAACACTGCAAAAATATAATATACCATTTGATAAAAATTATGTATATCAAGGTACTTATTATGAAGAGTCAGGTTATAAAGCTGTAGAATATTTTTTAGAAGAAAAGGGGCTACAAGTTGATGCTATATATGCAGCTAGTGATGAAATGGCTATAGGAGCTTTGCTTAAATTGCAATCTATGGGGATAAGAGTTCCGGAAGATATAGCGATAGCAGGATTTGATGATATAGAAAAAGCTAAGATGTTTACACCTAGGTTAACTACAATAAGCCAATCTGTATCAACTATTGGAAATATAGCTACTAATTTATTAGGTGATTTAATGGAGGGGAAAAAAGTTCCATTAAAAACATGTATAAATGGTGAGCTGATAATAAGAGAATCATGTGGGTGTTTTAACATATCTAAAGATATATTATCTATAGATTCTAGTATAGTTGTTAATACTTCTTCTAATTATAAAAAAGAGTGCGAAATTTTTGAAAAAAAATTATTAGATAATAAACAAGATATTATTCTTGATATAATAAATAATGTTGAAATTTCTAAAAATGATATTAGTGATTTTAGAAATAATATAGATGAATTGTTGGAATGTTTAATAGATGATATTCAAAATGAAAATGAAAATGGGAAATTTATTATTAAAATTAATTCTGTTGTAAATGATTGTATTAATATAAAAAAGTGCAAAATATCCTGGTCTAAGATAATGTATAAATTAGAAGAGAAGATTATAGATATTACATTAAATAATAAAATGTTAATTTTAGTAGAAGATATTTTTAATGTTTCTAATGGTGTAATAAAAGATATATATAATAGAAGGGATTTGCTAAATCAGTATTATTTTAAAAAGACATATATTAAGTCTAGAGAAGTTGTTCGAAATTTTAATTTAGCTTTTTATTTAAAGGACATAAAAATTGTTATAAAAGATGCTATGAAAAGTTATGGTATAAAAGAGTATTATTTATGTTTGTATGATAATCCAATGAAAAATATAGATAATTTAGGAATAGATATTCCAGCTAAAATAAATCTTGTTTTAGGCAGAAATAAAGAAGAAATTATAACGGATATAATTTTTGATTCAAAAGATTTGTTGCCTGAAAAATATTTATACAGTGAGGAGAGAAAAGATCTTTTATTATTTCCTTTGTTTTCAGGACAAGATCATTATGGGTATATAGTTTATGATTTTAATGCAGTAGATGAACTTATTTATGAAACTGTTAGAGAACAGATAAGTATTTCCTTAAGAAGTCAAATGTTATTTAATGAAAGAAAATTAGCTGAGGAAAAACTTAGTATTGCTATAAAGGAACTTGAAAATTATAATAAAAAACTTCATAATATATCAGATCATGATGAGCTTACTAGCTTATATAATAGAAGAGGATTTTTTACTCGTGGAGAGAGTTATTATAATATTTCAAGGCAAACTAATGAGAGTTTTACATTGTTTTATGCAGATTTAGATAAGTTTAAAAATATTAATGATGTGTATGGACATTTCGAAGGTGATGAGGCTTTAAAAATTACCGCTAAATTACTTAAAGATTCATTTAGAGGCCCGGACATTATATCTCGTATGGGTGGAGATGAATTTACCATGATAGCTTTAAATATATTTTCACTAGATGAGGTTTATAGAATACTAAGTAGAATAAATGAAAAATTTGAAGATTATAATGAAAAGTCAAACAAACCATATAAACTATCTATTAGTATTGGGTATTCAATATTTGATTCAAGTAAACCTGAATCTTTTGATGATCTAATTAAAGATGCAGATATAAAACTTTATGAAGAGAAAAAAAGAAAGGCAAAATAAGCCTTTCTTTTTTTTGCAATTTTTATGATAAAACTGGAAAACAGGGTAGGCTATAAGTTTTTTAGGCTACATATGCCAGTGTTCAGAATATTGTACTTTTTATTGATGACGAATTTGAAAAATAAATGTAGAAAATTGTATTTAT
>JBGUER010000136.1:0-8836 GCA_041821285.1 Clostridiaceae bacterium | reverse complement strand
ATAATAAAATCCCACCTCCATAGATAAATGAAATTTAATTATTTCATATGTCTACTTAAGTGGGATTGTATCAAAATTACAAGTGTTTTTATTATTATATGCCTAAAAAGATTTTATATCTTCAATCAATCTATCTATTATTTCTTCTTTTGTCGCCCATGATGTAACTAATCTTATAGCTGAGTTATCTTGGTCGATTTTGCACCACAAATAGAAAGAATATTTTTTGTTTAGTTTTTCTATTAAATCATTTGGAAATATAGGAAATATCTGATTTGTTGAAGAACTAGTTAAAAATTTATAACCAGAATCTGTTATACCTTTATTTAATTTATATGCCATTTTATTTGTATGCTTAGATAAATCAAAATATAAATCATTTTTAAACAATTCATAAAAAGTTACACCTAAAATTCTTCCTTTTGCAAGTAGCGCTCCCTTTTGTTTTAAGTGAAATCTAAAATCCTTTTTTGTTTCTTCATTACAAATAACTATTGCCTCACCTAATAATGCACCATTTTTTGTTCCTCCAATATAGAAAACATCTACAAGCCTTGATATATCTTTTAAGGTTAAATCATTTTCATAAGAACATAATGCTGAACCTAATCTAGCTCCATCTAAATATAGTAACAGATTATTTTCATGGCAAAACTCATAAAGTAATTTTAATTCTTCCTTATTATATATAGTACCAACTTCTGTTGAATTTGATATGTAAACTAATCGCGGTTTCACCATATGTTCATCTTCATGTTCTTCTAAAACAAGTTTTATTCCATCTTTTGTTATCTTTCCATCTTTCGTATCTATGGTATTTACCTTATGTCCTGTAGCTTCAATAGCTCCTGTTTCATGTACATTTATATGTCCTGAGTTTGCACATATTACTGATTCGTATGGCTTTAATATTGAAGATATTACAATAAGGTTAGCTTGAGTCCCACCTGTTACAAAATGAATGTCCACATCTGGATTCTGCATTTTTTCTTTCATTATTGATATCGCTTTTTCCGTATACTCATCTTCACCATATCCATTTTGCTGATATAAATTTAAATCCACCATAGCTTTTAAAATATTAGGATGCGTTCCCTCACTATAATCATTTTTAAAACTATATAAATTCATCTTTTTATTTGTCTTAGTCATTGTATCCCCTGCCCTTTACTATGTAAAATTGTTTTATTACCCTTTGTTTATTATCGATTCTTTATTTTTCCACTACTACTTTTTTAAATTATATCACTATGAGATAAATAATAATACTATAAATTCCTTATTGTATTTTAAACTAACCACTATTCATGCATAGAATTTTGTGTTACAATTGTTTTAGTTAAAATACTTAATTAATTAAAAATTGGAGGTTTTATAATTGTCAAATTTTCAAGTTGCATATATTCCAATAGGTGTTCCTACTTTTCATCTAGAGAGCGCCAATGATCAATTTCAAAAATCAATAAATATGTTAAAAGGTTTAACTAACCATTGTACATACCCTGATAAACCTTTATTATCTTTAGATGATTTAAAATCATTTTTAGCTTCAATAAATCCAGATCTTATCATTCTTCAAAATAATACTTTCGCTAATTCTGCTTATGCCGGAGAAGTTTTAAAAGCATTTTCTTGTCCTATTCTTTTATGGACTTTAAGAGAACCTGTAATAGATGGTGGTAGACTACGATTGAATTCATTAACAGGAGCATACTCTGCTGGTAATTTAATGCATCATATGAATAGAGAAAATTTCCAATATATTTTTGGAGCACCAACAGAAGAAAATGTAATAAAAACCGTTAATGCTAATATTAGAGCTGCTAAAATAAAAACTGATTTACGTTCTTTAAATGTTGCAGCTATAGGACAGACTCCTCAAGGCTTTGGATTTGGAAGAGCTTTAGATGCTGAAATTGCAAAAGCTTTCGGTGCTAATTTAGAATCTATAGAAGCTCGAGAATTAATGACTAAGGCAAGAAGCTACACAAAAGAAGATATTCAAGATGTATTATCAGAAGCTTTTGGCATGATGGTAGGGCTTGATAAAATTCCTTCTAAAAACGTTGAAGATTTTGCAAAATTATACAAAGCATATAAAGATTTTATTGATACTAAAAATATAAAAGCTTTAGCTTCAAGATGTTGGCCTGACTATTTTGTAGAATATGGCACACCTGTTTGTGCAGTTCTTGGTATGCTAAATGATAACAAAATAGCTTCTTCATGTGAATCTGATTTATTTGGAGCTATCTCTATGTACATAGGTATGGAATTAACTAAAACTCCTAATTTCTTTGGAGATCCAGTTTCTTTAGATGAAAAGGATAATACAGTTACATTCTGGCATTGCGGTACTGCAGCTTGTTCATTAGCTAGAGAAGATAAAGGTGCAGAAATGGGAGTTCATCCAAACAGAAAAATAGGACCTACCATGGAATTTGGATGCAAACCAGCTGAAGAAGTTACTATTTTTAGAATTGGAAGAAAACCAAATGGAGAATTTAGATTCTTTATTTCAACAGGTGAAGCTCTAGATGTTCCAAAACAATTTTCCGGAACTTCAGTAGTAGTTAAAACAGATTCTAACGCCGCTGACTTTGTTAACAATAGTGTAAAAGATGGCTGGGAACCACATTTCATAGTTATCTACGGAAACGTATCTAAAGAACTAGAAGTTTTAGGATCCATGTTAGATATGGAAGTATGTAAGTACTAATTAGTTAGGGAGGGAAACCTCCCTTTTATTATGTCTTTTTTGTTATATCTTTTTTTAACCTAACTAGCATTCATCATTATACATATCTAATTCCTTGCAAATATTATTTTTAAATTCTATATATTCCATGCATATACTGGGTTTACACTCTAAAAATTCATTAAAAGCAAATAGACATTCTACAGTTTTAATACTCATATCATGTTCTATCATTTCAGTATCTTTTAAAAGACTCTCCTCCACTCCTATTTTTTTTAAAAATTCTTCTATGATGTTATGCCTTCTTAAAAGGTATTTACCAGTTTCTATTCCTTCATTAGTAAGTTTTATTATTTCGTATTTTTCATAATTCACCATATTTAAACTATTTAGTTTTTGAACAACCTTAGTAGCTGAAGAAGGACGAACATTTAATTTTTTAGCTAACTGATTTATCCTTATAAATTCATCTTGTAAATAAATTCTATATATCATTTCTAAATAATCTTCTAAACAAGACGTTAATATTTTATTTTCAGAATTAAGTCTTTGATACCCTCGTACAGTTCGGAATTCCTTATCTTTTTTCATATTATATTTTCCCTTCTAAAATTTACTTTTCTTGTAACGAAATAAGCAAATAATGAATATCTTAATTATTAGCTTAAGGAAAATAAGTTTCCCTTGTCTAACTTATGAAAACCTACAATAAAAAATACATAAAATTTGTAATCTATTAAAAGAAGGCGTTGATTATGGATAAAAAATTAATTTCATTAGATAAAATACCTATAGGCTCTTTTGCAACTGTAAGAAGACTTACAGCAGAGGAAAATTTTCGCAGAAGATTATTAGACTTAGGCTTAATCAATGGAACTATAATAGAAGTTTTAAGAAAAAGTCCTGCTGGCGACCCTATTGCATATGAAATACGGGGTACAGTTATTGCATTTCGAAAAAATGAATCATGTAAAATTTTAGTTGAATTAATTTAACTTGAGGAGGCTTATTTAATGGGTTTAACAAACCAATCTACAGGTGCTAACTCTGTGAAAAACACTTTTAATATAAATGTAGAATCAAAAGATGATATAGTGATAGCATTGGCTGGAAACCCAAATACAGGCAAAAGCACTATTTTTAATAGTCTTACTGGTCTTAATCAGCACACAGGCAATTGGCCTGGCAAAACTGTTTCCAATGCTCAGGGTAAATATATATACAGAAGTCAAAAATATAATCTTATTGATTTACCTGGCACCTATTCTCTTTTAGCAAATTCATCAGACGAAGAAATAGCTAGAGACTTTATTTGCTTTGGAAATTCAAAAGCTACTGTAGTGGTAACCGATGCAACTTGCTTGGAAAGAAACCTTAATTTAGTTATTCAAATATTAGAAATTACAAATAAAGTTATAGTATGTGTCAATATATTGGATGAAGCCAAAAGAAAAAAAATTAGAATTGACCTTGATATATTATCTAAACTTTTAGGTGTACCTGTTATTGGAACTTCAGCTAAAAATAAAAAAGACTTAGAAAAGCTGAAAAATACAATCAGCAAATTTTGTAATGGAGAAATAGAAACTCATCCGTTAAATATTCCTTACGATAAAACTATTACAAATTCAACTAAAGATTTAAGTGACTATATATATAAATTAGTAGGCGATAAAATAAATGAAAAATGGTTATCACTTAGATTAATAGACGGAGACACAAAACTACTAGAATCAATAAATAAATATCTTAGCTTAGATTTATCTTGTGATAAAATATTACAAGATAAAATAGAATCTACTAAAACTACATTAAAAGAAAATGCAATTAATTTAAATGAATTTAGAGACTTAATAGTAACCACTATATTCAAATTTGCAGAAAATATATCCCGAAAAGTTGTCTATAATGAAACTAAATCTCCAAACAAATTAGACCGCAAAATAGATAACATACTAACTTCTAAACTATTTGGAATTCCTATAATGCTGTTTATTCTAGGAGTAATAATTTGGATCACAATACAAGGAGCAAATATTCCATCTTCCATGCTTGCACAAGGTTTCTTATTTATTGAAGAAAAATTAGATAAATTTTTTATATTTATTAATATGCCGTTTTGGATAAAAGATATTTTAATTTCAGGTATATACAAAACAATGGCTTGGGTTATATCGGTTATGCTACCACCCATGGCTATTTTCTTTCCACTATTTACTTTACTTGAAGATTTAGGCTACCTTCCTAGAGTTGCATTTAATTTAGACCATTTTTTCAAAAAAGCTTGTGCCCACGGTAAACAGTCATTAACTATGTGTATGGGCCTTGGTTGTAACGCAGCAGGAATAATCGCTTGCAGAATAATAGACTCACCACGAGAAAAATTAGTTGCAATAATAACTAATAATTTCATACCCTGTAACGGAAGATTTCCAACGCTTATCGCCTTAGCCAGTATATTTATTGCCAGTTCTTTTGGAGCTTTTAGTTCTTTTGCGGCAGCACTATCCGTACTATTTTCTATCGTATTAGGCGTTGTTATTACATTATTTATTTCTAAAATTTTGTCCAAAACCGTTCTAAAAGGACTACCATCTACATTTACTTTAGAATTACCACCTTATAGGAAACCTCAATTTGGTAAAATACTAATCCATTCAATATTTGACAGAACTTTATTTGTTCTAGGTCGCGCCATTTCAATAGCTGCACCAGCTGGAATAGTCATATGGCTTATGGCGAATATTAATATTGAAAATACTAGTTTGCTTACACTTTGTGCAAATTTTTTAAACCCATTTGCCCAAGCACTCGGCTTAGATGGGTATATTTTAATGGCCTTTATTTTAGGACTTCCTGCCAATGAAATTGTTATTCCTATATTAATAATGGGCTATCTTTCTAAAGGTTCTATATTAGAATTAGGTAGTTTAACAGAAATGAGACAATTATTTTTAGCAAACGGGTGGACTACTGTTACAGCTATATGTATGATGTTATTTTCATTAAATCATTGGCCTTGTGGCACCACACTTTTAACGATATATAAGGAAACAAAAAGCGTAAAATGGACTGTTGTATCCTTCATCGTTCCTACTATAACAGGAATTTTTCTGTGTTTTATAGTTGCCCAAGGAGCAAAATTTTTAAATATTATATAAAATAAAAAATCCCTTGAGTGAAATTTATTATTCAAGGGATTTATTATTTAAAAGCTTTTTATTCTAGAATTAGAACCAGCCTCTTAATTTCATAGGGGTTGCTATTCGCTTAATTGATAACATATACGCTGCCATCCTCATATCAACATTATTTTTCTCCATAATATCTATTATTTTAGTAAAGGCTTGATTCATCTTAACTTCCTGTTTGTCTTGTACCTCATCAAATTCCCAATAAAAACTATGAAGATTTTGAACCCACTCAAAATACGATACTATAACACCGCCTGAATTGGCAAGGATATCTGGTACAATAAAAGTCTTTTTCTCTAGTAATATTTTTTCAGCTGCAGGTGTTGTTGGTCCATTAGCACCCTCAACTATTATATGGGCTTTAATTAAATCTACATTTTCATTAGTTATCGCATTTTCTAAAGCGCAAGGAGAAAATACATCACAATCTACACTGAAAATTTCTTCTCTATTTAAGTTTTTAACATATTTATATCCTTTTAGTGTTTTATTAATTTTATAATAATCCATTAAATCTTCTATATCAAGACCATTTTCATCGTACAAACAGCATGAAACATCCGATACCGCTACAACCGTAGCTCCAAGTTTTTTTGCATATAATGCTGCATAAGAGCCAACATTTCCAAAACCCTGTACTGCAACTTTAATTTCTTTAATATCTAAACCTTTGTACGTAACTATATTTTTAATCATAAGTGCTACGCCATAGCCAGTAGCCTCTATTCTTGCAAGACATCCTCCAAATTCAACCGGTTTTCCGGTAAAAGTTGCAAGTAATGTTTGGCCAACACCTCTTAATTTAGAATATTCATCCACCATCCATGACATAATCTGACCATTCGTATTAACATCTGGAGCTGGGATATCTCTTCTTTCCCCTATTATTGGTGTTATAGCTTTTGCATAACCTCTAGACAGCCTTTCAAGTTCATTTTGGGACAATTGATTTGGGTCAACAGCAACCCCACCCTTTGCTCCTCCATAAGGTAATCCTACAACAGCACATTTAAATGTCATCCACATGGCTAAAGCTTTCACCTCATCTTTTGTAACATTTGGATGAAACCTTACGCCACCTTTTGTTGGTCCTGGGGCATCATTATGCTGAACACGGTACCCTTTAAATATCTTGCTTGATCCGTCATCCATTTTTACCGGAATTGATACTTCTAAAGTTCTTTCTGGCTCACTTAACAATAAATACACCGCTTCTTCTTCACCTAGCTTATCACATGCCGCTTTAAGTTGCATTTGAGCAATTATAAAAGGATTTCTTTCGTTTTTATTCATAATTAACCAACACCCCTTTGTATAAAATTATATTTATGCAAGTTAAATTGCTTGATTTAATATTTATGCAATATATATCGCATTTATGTAATTACATCATAGCACCTATATATTGTAAAGTAAATATATTTTTACCTTTCTCTAGTATTGTTAATATAAAAATTGATTTGAGTAATTAGTTATAGTATTATATATTGTATACAAACAATTACAAATTTATTATTATTTATATTAAAGGAGAGTGACTATGATTAAACAAATTCTAATCAGTATTACAAAACCTAAAGAATATTCAATTTTTACCAAAAAGAGTGGAGGCAATACTTTTCTCTATGGACTTTTTATTGCTTTTATAGCTTCCCTTCTAATCTCAATTCCTTTATATTTTAATCTAAGCACAGGTATAAACGATGCAAAAGATTATATAATAAGCGAAAACATTGAGTTTACTTTTAATAAAGACAAACTATCTGTACCGAAAGTATACAATATTGAAGATGATGATTATTGCATATACATCGATACTATTAATAACCCTGGAATTGAAATGCTTGATAATTGTAACGAAGGTATGCTAATTGTTGAAGACGCTTTCTATCAAAAAGAAAATGGAGCTATAACAAATTCAACACAATTTAAAGAATTAGCACCTTTAAATCTTAATTTCAATGAAAAAAATTTATTAAATTTATTATCCACATTTAAATGGTTATTACCTGTCATAATATGGTTTTTCATATTACTTGGTAAGTCAATTTCCATATTCTTTACTTCTCTTATAGTAGCACTGTTAATGTTAATATTTAACAAATATAAATATACCTATGGTTCTCTTTATAAAATGGCTATAAGAGCAGCAACAGTATCATTTTTAGTTAGAGGAATATTCTCATTATTCAATCAAATATTTAATTCCTTCACACTTCCTTGGTATGTTGGATGGATCATAACACTAATATATGCATATTTTGCTGTAACTCAGCCAATGAACAATGGTGATGATTCCGATTCTGATTTGCCTGATTTGTCTAACAATCAAATAAATTCAATTTAAGGAAATTTTAATATTTTTTAAAATTATTAAAATAAAAAAATTAGAAAGTTAAAAAATTAAGAAATTAAAAAAAAGCCAATTTTATTGTTATATCACAATAAAATTGGCTTATATTTTTTACATCATTACTTTACACATATTATTAGTAAATTCAACTGGATCTTCTATTGGTAATCCTTCAATAAGTAAAGCTTGATTGTATAATAAATCTGTATATAAATTTAGTTTATCTTTATCATTTTCATAAGATGCTTTTAAAGATTTAAATACATCATGATTGATATTTATTTCTAACACTTTATCTGCTTTTATATTCTGACTATCAGGCATAGCACTTAGTATTTTTTCCATTTCAATTGAAACTTCGCCTTCATTTGATAAACATACAGGATGTTTTTTTAATCTTTTTGAAGCTCTAACATCTTTAACTTTATCTTTTAAGATATCTTTCATTGCTTCAAATAGCTCCTTATTTTCCTCACTATCTGGAGTATTTTCATCTTCATTTTTATCTGGCTCTATTCCTAAATCACCGCTAGATACAGATTTAAATTCTTTTTCTTTGTATTGCATAATCATTCTTATTGCAAATTCATC
>JBGUER010000135.1:0-8989 GCA_041821285.1 Clostridiaceae bacterium | reverse complement strand
AATATAAAACATATTAACGGAGGATAGAAATGAAAAAAAGAAAAATATTAGCAATAACAATATCGATGGTATTGGTAGCTGCATCTTTATTAGGATGTGGGGGAAATAAGACCACAAAAGATAGTTCAAAGGAAGCTGTTAAAACTACAACAGATACAAAAGACACAGAAGACAGTAAAGATACGGTAAAAGCGGTAGATAAAGAAGAATTTTTAGAGCAAGGTAAACAAGTGAAACTTAAACTAGTGGCAATAGCTGATAAATACGGTTTAGAATATAAGCTGGATGACCATGTAATAGGTGTAACTATTAATGGGGAGTGCGAATGGAATAAATTCTCAATATATAATCAGACTACTGATGAAGGTAAGTTTCATCATTTGTATTATGCTTGTGTATATGGTGAAACAAACAATGAAGTATGTATAAATACTGATCTTGAACTTGATATACCAAAGTACAAAGAAGATTTCGATATAAATAGTACTCCAATCCTAAAAGAGTTTATTGAAGCAATAGAAGGTAGTGAAAATTTTGATGCAGATGAATTTAATAAAAAAACAAATGAGGTTTTACACAAATATCAAGAAGATCCATATGGATTATATAATACGTATACTCAAATGGGCATATGCAAGGAACAAATTGATTTTGCTATAGATGAATTCCAAGATGAAAAGTGTTTGTTGTATGATTTTGATTCTGAAAACATACCAGTAAAATAATAATTTGTGTGTATTTATACTTGGGGCTAGAGGGGATACCAGCCCTAGGTATGGATATATTTATGACTCAAGCCTTTATGGTTTTAGATGAAGATAAAAAAGAATCAAAGAAAAATGGATTTTTTATAGATGTAAAAAAATACAAAATATATTAACGGAGGATAGAAGTTCTGGTAGGAGGAAAATATGCTAAAAAACTATAATGAAGAGGATTTTAAAGAATTAACTTATGTAGCCTGTGACCGATTAGACCCTGGTAATGTTCCAGTGTTCCTCTTGGCAGCAATTGGTTATAGTGGAGTTTGTGCAGGTGTATCTTTATTTGCTGTAAAACAGAATATAAAATATAGTACAGGAAACATTAGCAATGCTATGATAAATTTTAATAGAGTAAGTTTAATAATATTAGCAATTCAGATAGCTTTTGCTATTTTCTATTTGTTTCCTAAGAACAATTATAAATTTCAAAGGCTTCAATGTATTGTATTAAGCATAGTTGCATTTAAAATATCTATTGAAGGATATCAACCAATGTATTTCTTTTGGGCGGATAGACATAATCCTTATTATCAAATGAATATTCAAACGTTAGATAATATGTATAAATCGGGAATACTAATATTTATAGGCGGGATTGTTTTCTTGATATATTGTGTTTTTAGAGCAATAAACAGGGTTGAAAAAGGTTGCTTGAGAGATGATGGTAGAGGATTATATGATTTTGCTAAATCAGATAAAAGAGTTAATATTCCCATTATATACGTTTGTACAATGCTAGGGGGTAGTATAGCTAAAAGTTTGTCAAATGGTAATACTGCAACTTCAGAATTTTGGGAATTATTGTTTGGTATTTTAATATTTGCATTTATACAGTATGCGATGGCATTAGCATTGCCAGAATTCTTCCTTTTAACATATTGTAAATTAAGATTTAAGTATTTTATTGTAAGTATGCCAAAGAAATATAGAAAGAGGGTAAAAAAATGAAGATAAGAAGATGTCCTTTAGTTTTTAATAATGTAATTATGACCAAGAATAGATGTAAAACTGATGAGTGGCAAAATGTAGCAAAGAAATTTAGAAATGCAATAATAAAAAATGGTTTATATGGAAACATGTAAGGAACAAATTGCTTTTGCTATTTCTACAGTACATGATGAAAAGTGTTTGTTGTATGATTTTGATTCTGAAAACATACCAGTAAAATAATAATTTGTGTGTATTTATACTTGGGGCTAGAGGGGATACCAGCCTTATGTATGGATATATTAAATATATCAAATAAAAGTGTAGTATTTTGTAAAATTTTTTAAAAAGGAGAATAGTGATGGGGTTAAATAGAAGAAAAGGTACGTTAACAATCGAGGCTGCATTGGTTGTTCCTATATTTGTTTGTGCTGTTATGTCAATAGCATATTTAATGAATTTGGTCTACTTACATGAATTAATTGATTTTTCTTTAAATGAAGCAGGAAATGAAATAGCTGAATATAGTTATATATATAGTAAAAGCGGCATGAAGACCATAGCTGATAAGGTGGTTACTAGCACGGAAGCTGGTGCTGAAACTTTTAGTAATGATTCGGCAGAAATTATAAATGCATATACTGTTATAGGGGAATTTGAAGGGTCAAATAGTAAATCTAATATTGATGATATTAAAAACAGTGTAAATACTGGTGATTTAGCAGAACAAGTAAAAAATAGTGGAGATGATATCTATGATGTTGTAGATAATGTTGTGACTGATCCTGAAAGAGAAGGGGTTAGTATGGTATGTTTTATAGGGAACTTGCTTTTAGAAAATGCTGATGAAAAAATCACATCGGCCATAGCGTATGTATTTATGAAAAAATCATTATCAATTAATGGTGTATCTGCAGATGAACGACTAAAAAAATTTGGAGTAGTAGATGGGATTAAGGGGCTTGATTTCCACGGTTCAAGTTTGTTTATGGAGGATAATAATAGAGCTATTAAATTAGAGACAACCTATAGTGTTGAAATACCTTTACCAATAAAATTCATACCTAAGTTTAAAATTAGGCAAGTCTCATATATTAGAGGTTGGTGTGGAAACTAAAATTAATGGAAACCAGGGAGGAATAATATGAAAATATATGTAGTTATATTAATTTCATTTTTACTGAGTAATATAATGTTTTATTTGTTGGGATTTAAGAAAAATAAAAATGTAAAAAAGTCCATTGCAGAATTGTATAAAAGCAAATTATCAATTTTTGAAATTGCAGTTTTTGTTGTAATAAATTCTTTTTTATACCATTATACTGATAATTTGAAGATGTTTTTTATTAGAACGACATTAATATCTTTACTATTTTTAATATCAATAATAGATATTAGGAAAAAAATCATTCACGATTCTATACTATATATTTTATTTATATTGGGAATAGTTAATATGTTTATAAACAAAAATATGAATCATAAAACTTGTCTGATATCATTTGTGGTTATTGGAATATTAATGGTTGCAATATCTAAAATCACTAAGGGCGGAATGGGATTAGGAGATGCAAAATTATTAGCTATTTTAGCATTATGGTTGGATATGTATGGGATAATTTCTGTATGTTTACTTGCAAGTTTTTTAACTGGATTTGTAGGTGCTATATTCTTAATTATAGATATAAAAAATAAGAATCGAGAAATACCATTTTCACCATTTATATCTATTGCAGTTTTTCTAGTATTTATTATGTCTTAGGAGTTATTATGTGGTTAAAATATATTGAAATAATAGGGTTAGTTGCAATTTCTTTATTTACAGATATAAGATACTATAAAGTTAAAAATAAAGTGGTAATCAGCTTTATTTTTATTGGTATAATTACAAATATATTATTATATGGGTTGGCTGGATTGAAAATTTCAATTATAGGAATGTTCACTCCATTTGTAATACTTTTTCTTTTATTTACTTTAAGAATGATTGGGGCAGGTGATGTAAAGCTATTTTGCGCAATAGGAAGTATAGGTGGCATGAATTTTGTATTAAATAATTTAGTATATTCCTTTTTATGTGGTGGCATCATATCTATATTTCTTATGATAATAAGGAAAAATTTTATAGAGCGAATGAAGTATTTTTATAATTATATATTTAAATGCATATACGGAGGACGTCCTGGAAATTATACTGATTTTGATGATGTATCAGGAAAGGATAAATTTAGATTTGTATATAGTATAGCATGTGGTACAGTGATTCAGATAATAATAAAAACAATTTTTTCACAAAGTATTTTATAGTAAAAATTCCTAAATTTTTTAGAGCTTAGTTGTTATTTTTTATCTTATTATACTTACACAAGAATATTTTCTTTCATTATTTAATTAAATTATGTATAATAGGTGTAATGTGACAATTAAACTCTATATATAGATATAGAGTTTTACAATAAATGCTATAAAACAGCATACAAAAATACTATAGGTTAATGAGGTATTTACCATGTTTGGAATTAGAAAAAAAATTGTTTTGGCTATTACAATATGTTCATTTTCTTTGGCAGCTATTATTGCAAGTATTACTATTATAAGAAGTAAGAATATAATAAATGAAGAAATAAATGAAAAATTAAATTATATGGTAGAGGCGGAAGCTAATAATTTAAATATAAATATAGGTGAAATAGAAGCTATTGCAAATGGTGTAGGTGTTGCGGTAGAAAAGTCAATAGATATGGATAAGTATCTAAATGATAGTAGTTATGCAGAAGAATATAGAAATTATTTAAAAAAGGATATTGATGGTTTTATAAAACCTAATAATGATATTGTTGGAGCTACAATACTGCTAAATCCAGAAGCAAAAGGGCAAGAGCAGATACTTTCTTATGAATTTGATTATAGAGCTAGAAGGTTTGATTGTGTAAATGTAGAAAAAAATCGAATATTTGATGAAAATGGTGATTACGTAATTTGGACAGACAAGGTGATAAATGAAGATGAAGAGATGTGGTCTAGTCCATATTCAAGTGAAATATATCATATGGATATTATATCTTGTATGATGCCTATTTATGTGGATGAAAAAATGTTTTTAATAGTTTCTGTAAATATAGATTATAGAAGGTATAGAGAAAGGGTTAATGATAAAAAAATATATAATTCTGGTTATTATTTTTTATTAGATGAAAATTTAAATTATTTAGTACATGATTCTTTAGGAATAGAAGATAATCTATCAACTGTAAATAATAGTGCTTATAAAAATATTGCAGAGGATATGAAAAAAATTGATCGAAATGTGGAAAACTGTATATTTAAAGGACAAGATAAAGTATTAAGTTATAAAAAGCTTTCTAATGGTTGGGTTCTAGTAGCATCAGTTGTGGAAAATGAAGCTATGAATAGAATGAATAATCTTACTAATGTATCTGTTTTAATTTTAGTTATTGGATTAGTGATATTTGGAGTAATAGCTCTTATTATTGGTGATAGGATATCAAAACCAATAGTTGAGGTAACAAAAGCTGCGGAGGAATTAGCAAAGGGAAATTTGAATTATAGTGTAAAAGCTTATTCAAATGATGAAACCGGAACAATGGTAAATGCTATAAATAAAGCGTCTTCAAATATTTCTAACCTTGTAGACGAATTAACTGATAAAGAAGAAGTTTTAATGAGTCAGGTAGAGGAACTTAAACAGTCTAAAGAAGAAATATCTAACTTAGCTTTTTCAAGCAGAATAACAGGGCTTCCTAATAAAAATTATTTAATTAATGAAATGGGACATATTACAAATCGTGTTGAAGGTGAAAATAGAAAGATTGGTATATGTTATTTAGATGTTGATAATTTTAAAACTATAAATGATACATTAGGCCATTCAAAAGGTGATGAATTTTTAGTTACAATATCTAAATTGTTTAAAAGTATATTATCAGAAGATGATATATTATGTCATATAGGTGGAGATGAATTTGTTTTCATATTAACTTCAGTGGATAGTGTGTATGATGTGGTTTTATTTACTAAGAAATTGCTAGATAATTTTAAATATCCTTTTAAAATAGAGGGAAGTAATTATTATATTACTATAAGTGCTGGTCTTGCTATGTATCCTGAAAATGGTAATAATCTTAATGAGCTATTAAAAAATTCAGATGTAGCTATGTATGAAGCTAAAAACCAAGGGAAAAATACTTACGAAATATTTAAAGAAAGTATGAATGTTAAACTTGCAGATAAAATAAAATTAGAGAATGATTTGAGAAAGGCTTTGAGTAATAATGAATTTGTTTTAAATTATCAGCCTAAATATGATTCTGTCACTAAGGAAATTGTTTCAATGGAAGCACTTGTTAGATGGTTACATCCAAGTAAAGGAATGATTTATCCAAATAGTTTTATTCCTCTAGCAGAAGAAAAGGGACTTATTATACCTTTAGGTGAATTTGTATTGTGGGAAGCTTGTAGACAAAATAAGATGTGGCAGGATATGGGGCTTAAGCCTGTACGGGTAGCAGTAAATTTATCACAAAGGCAATTGTATGAAACGGATATAGTTTCCATAGTGAAAAATGTTTTGGAAGCTACCAAATTGGATCCTGAGTATTTAGAAATAGAAATAACAGAAACTATGATAATGAATGAGTTTGAAATAAGTAGGAAAATATTAAAAAAGTTTAGAGAGATGGGAATAAAAATTTCCTTAGATGATTTTGGAACAGGATATTCTTCGTTGAATTATTTGATAAAACTTCCTATAAATTCATTGAAGCTAGATAAAACATTTGTTGATAAATTAACATATAGTGATGAAGATAAATTTATAACCTCAACTATTATTAAATTAGCACATGGACTTGATTTATCTGTAGTGGGAGAGGGAGTAGAAACAGAAGAACAGTATAATATTCTTTGCGAATATAAGTGCGATGAAATACAGGGATATTTATTTAGTAAGCCATTAAGTGCTTTGGATTTTGAAAAAAAACTAAAGGAAAACAAAGATTAGTTTTTAGAATATTTGCAAGTTTGCATTTTAAATTATGCAAAATTATCTTGCAATAACCGTGGAAATATGATATATTACATATATTGAAATAATAATTTGTGATTAAATCACTTTAAGAGCAACGGAGTTCTCAAGGTTTATTGAGGGGCTCCGTATTTTTGTGTTCGTAAATATTTATTTGTGTTTTGTATATAAAAGGAGGATGCTGTATGAGTAAAAATGTAAATGTAAGTGAAATTTTTGGTTCAAATGTGTTTAGTGATGTGGTTATGAAGGAGAGACTTCCAAAAGCCACATATAAGGAATTAAAAAAGACTATTGACAATGGTGAACAATTAACACTTGGTGTTGCAAATGTGGTAGCACATGCTATGAAAGAATGGGCGGTAGAAAAAGGTGCTACTCATTATACACATTGGTTCCAACCTATGACTGGTAAAACTGCTGAAAAACATGATTCTTTTTTATCTCCGGTTGGTAATGGAAAAGCTGTTATGGAGTTTTCCGGAAAAGAATTAATAAAAGGCGAACCAGATGCTTCATCTTTTCCAAATGGAGGATTAAGAGCTACTTTTGAAGCAAGAGGATATACTGCTTGGGATTGTACATCACCTGCTTTTGTAAAAGATGGTACTTTGTGCATACCTACTGCATTTTGTTCTTATACAGGCGAGGCTTTAGATAAGAAAACACCACTTCTTCGTTCTATGGAAGCTTTAAATGTTCAAGCTATGAGAATACTTAAATTATTTGGAAATGATACTAGCAAAAAAGTTGTTACTACTGTAGGACCAGAACAGGAATATTTTTTAGTAGATAAAAAATTATATAAAGAAAGAAAAGATTTGCTTTTAACAGGAAGAACCTTATTTGGTGCTCCTGCTCCAAAGGGTCAAGAAATGGACGACCACTATTTTGGAAGTATAAAGGAAAGAGTTTCAGCATTTATGAAAGAGGCTGATGAAGAATTTTGGAAAATGGGAATTGCATCTAAGACAAAACATAATGAAGTTGCACCAGGTCAGCACGAAATGGCACCAATATATACAACAACTAATATAGCTGCAGACCATAACCAATTAGTTATGGACATTTTATGTAAGGTCGCTGCTCATCATGATCTTGCTTGTCTACTTCATGAGAAACCATTTGCTGGAGTAAATGGATCTGGAAAGCATAACAATTGGTCTATGTCTACAGATGATGGAATGAATTTATTAGAGCCTGGGAAAACGCCACATGAAAACACACAATTCTTATTATTTTTAGCTGCTATCATTGCTGGTGTTGATGAATATGCTCCAATATTAAGAATGTCTGCTGCAGATGTTGGTAATGATCATAGATTAGGAGCTAATGAAGCGCCTCCTGCTGTAATATCGATGTTTTTAGGTGATCAACTTTCTGATATAGTTGAACAAATAAAAGCTGGAAAATTAAAAGATAGTAAAGTAGCTGGAGCTTTAAATATAGGGGTAGCTACACTTCCTGATATTCCAAGAGATGTTACAGACAGAAACAGAACTTCACCTTTTGCATTTACTGGTAACAGATTTGAATTTAGAATGCTTGGCTCATCTGCTTCTATTTCAGGATCAAATATAACTTTAAATACTATAGTTGCTGAAGAATTAAAAAGAATAGCTGATGAAATTGAAGGCGCTTCTGATTTAAATACGAAACTTATAGAAGTCATAACTAGATTAATAACTGATCATGAAAGAGTTATATTTAATGGTGATGGATACGCAGATTCTTGGATAGGAGAAGCCGAAAAAAGAGGTCTTCCTAATATAAAATCTTCTGTTGAATCATATAAAGCTTTTACATCAGAAAGCAGTATTAAAGTATTTACTAATCATAAAGTATTTACTGAGGGTGAAATCTTTGCAAGACAGGAAATTATATTTGAAGAATATGAGAAAACTATTAATATAGAAGCGCTTACTATGGTAGATATGGCTAAAAAACAAATATTGCCAGCAGCTATGGATTATGTTGCTAGTTTAGCTGATTCGATGAATACTATAGTGGCTGCAGTTCCAGCTGCAAATGTAACGCTGCAGGAATCTTTAATAGTTAAAATATCTGATTTGCTAGGTGATGCTAGTGAAAAATTAGTAGCTCTAGAAAGTGCAGTTAAAGCTGCAGCTTCAATAGATGATATTGAAGAAAAAGCATTTGCTTATAGAGAAAAAGTTTTTGTTTCTATGGGAGAGTTAAGAACTCCATGCGATGAAATCGAAGCATTGGTTAGTGAAGAATACTGGCCATTCCC
>JBGUER010000134.1:0-9003 GCA_041821285.1 Clostridiaceae bacterium | reverse complement strand
CATTTAGAAAATATAATAAAGGGTAATTTTCATGATAAGATAGAATTATATAAGGTTTTGTCTTTAATAAATATAGATGATTATATAATAGGATTAGATTTAGATAGTTTTATAAATAGTTTGTTTTAATAATATAAGGGTTGGTTGAAGTTATGGTTTAAAAAAAATAATTACATATTGATAGGAGAGGTAAAATGAAAGAAATAAAAGCGTTTATATTTGATTTAGATGGTGTAATAACAGATACCGCAGAATATCATTATTTAGCATGGAAAGAATTATCAAATAAATTGGAAGTTCCATTTGATAGGGAATTTAATGAAAATTTAAAAGGCGTTAGTAGGATGGATTCTTTAGAAAAAATTCTAACAAAAGGTAATATTTCTGGTAAATTTAAAGAAGAAGAAAAAATCATAATAGCAGAAGAAAAAAATGAAATTTATAAGGAACTAATAAAGAATATAACTCCTAAGGACTTATTGCCTGGAATAGAAAATCTTTTGAAAGGTTTAAAAGGAAAAGATATAAAAATAGCGTTAGCTTCTGCTAGTAAAAATGCTATGACTGTGATAAATGGTCTTAAAGTTTATGAGTATTTTGATTTTATAGCGGATGCAGCTATATGTAAAAATAATAAACCGGCACCAGACATATTTTTAATGGCAGCAGAAGGCCTGGGAATCAATCCAGAAGAATGCATAGGGGTAGAAGATGCAGAAGCCGGTATAGAAGCAATAAACAGTGCTAAAATGTTTTCTGTTGGTGTAGGTGATACTAAAAGAATGAAAAATGCCAATATGATTTTTCACAGCACAAAAGAGTTAAATATAGATACAATAGTAAAAGAATTTAATAATATTTAGTTATATAAAGGAGAAAATTATGGGCATAAAAATAGTTACAGACAGTACATCATATATTCCTAAGGAATTGCTTGATAAGTTCAACATTTCAGTTGCTTCTTTAAATGTTATGTTTAAAAGTGATAGTTACAAAGAAGTTGATATTGACAATAATTGGTTTTATAAAAAAATGGATAAAGAAAATTGTATTCCAACATCATCACAACCTTCTGTTACTGAATTTATTAATATATTTGAAGAAGGTGTAAGCCAAGGAAATGAAGTGCTTGGAATATTTATTACATCAAAGATGAGTGGAACTTTTCAAACTGCAAATCTTGCAAAAAATATTATTTTAGAAACTTATAAAGATGCAAATATTGTTTTAATTGAATCAAATTCTAATTCTATGGAACTTGGTTTTTCAGTGTTAGAAGCTGCTCGTGCAGCATATAGAGGCGAAAGTTTTGAAAGTGTTATAGAAAGAACAAAAGAGAATATTAATAAAACTAGGTTTGTTTTTGCACCAGATACTTTAAAGTATTTAGAAAAGGGAGGAAGAATAGGAAAAGCCTCTAGCTTAATAGGAAGTGTATTAAAAATAAGACCTATTTTAACAGTAAAAAAAGGAGAAGTAATAGTTAAGGATAAAGTGCGAACAACAAAGAAGGCTGTTAAGAGAATAGTTGAAATATTTATAGAAGATATAGAAAAATATGATTATGTAGATGCTATAATACACCATATAAATTGCGAAGAAGAGGCTAAAAAAATCAAACAATATATTTTTGAAGTAACTGGAAAAAATGTGCTTATAGGAAGTATTGGACCTGTAATAGGGTTACATGTGGGACCAGGTGCTATTGGTATGGCTTATATAACAAAAGAAAAAATAGAGAGGTAAAATGCAATTATATCTGCATTTTATCTCTCTTTTAAATCGTTATATTCTTTATATTTAACTACGCTTTTATAAGCAGGTCTTATTATTTTAGGTTCACTAACTAATTGTTCTATTCTGTGAGCGCACCATCCAACTATTCTAGAAGTTGCAAATATTGGAGTGTATAATTCTCTTGGGATATTAAGCATATCGTAAACAAATCCAGAATAGAAATCTACATTTGCAGAAATTTTTATCCCTTTTCTTTCTTCAAAAAGTTTTGATGATATTTTTTCTATGTTTTTATATAAATTAAATTCTTCAAGTCGTCCTTTTTCTATAGCTAAAGTTTCAGCTTTTTCTTTTAAAAGAACAGCTCTTGGATCTGAAATTGTATATATAGCATGACCAATGCCGTATATTAAACCAGACCCATCATAAGCTTCTTTATCTAATATTTTTATTAGATAAGATTCTAGTTCTTTTTCGTCAGTTGTATCTTTTATATTTTCTTTTATGTTATCCATCATATCTATAACTTTTATATTTGCACCACCATGTTTTGGACCTTTTAAAGAACCTACAGCCGCAGATATTGCAGAATATGTATCAGTGCCAGTAGATGATACTACATGTGTTGAAAAGGCTGAATTATTACCACCACCGTGCTCTGCATGGATGACTAGAGATAAATCTAATATTTCAGCTTCATGTTTAGTAAATTTATTATCTGGTCTTATCATAAATAGAATGTTTTCTGCTGTAGATAAATCAGATTGTGGTGAATGAATGTATAAACTTTTCCCATTATAATAATGGGATTTTGCTTGATAACCGTATGCTATTAAAGCAGGAAAATGAGATATTAATTCTATACTTTGCCTTAAAACATTAGAGACAGATATATCATCTGGGTTTTTATCAAAAGAGTAGGAAACAAGTACACTCCTTTGAAGCTTATTCATTATATTGTTACTTGGAAATTTTAATATAGTATCCTCTATGAAACCATTTGGTAACATTCTACAGTCACCAAGCATTTTATTGAAATTATCTAATTCAATGGTGGATGGCAATTCTCCAAATAATAGTAAATAGGCAACTTCTTCAAAACCAAATCGATTTTCAGCTTGGAAACCATATACTATTTTATTTAAGTCAATACCTCTATATGAAAGTGTACCTTCTTCAGGAACTTTTTCTCCTTCATCTAACACATAACCATGAACGTTACCTATCTTAGTAAGGCCTGTTAAAACACCTGTTCCATTATTGTTTCTAAGACCTTTTTTTACATGATATTTATTATAATATTCTTGATTTATTAGATTGTTTTTTTCACATAAGATAGAAAGCTTTTCTAGTTGTTTGTAATCGGTAATTGTTACCATTTTATTCCTCCATTTAAAGTTATATTAAAAAATTCATAAGTATATTTTATCACAAATGTAGTTAAAATGGAAATAGAATATTCCATGATATGAAATATTTGATATAAGAATATTCATGAAAAATTAAAAGCCCATATTAATTACTATAATAATTAGTTTAAATATAAAAAAATGAAATATTGAATAAATTTCTTTCAATATTTCATTGAATAAATATACTTTATGGCTGAATATTTATAATTGTGATATGGATTATATGGAGAATTAGATGATTTTATCTATTATACCTCCGCCTATTAGATATTCATTTTGATAAAAAACAACAGACTGACCTTTTGTAATAGCCCTTTGTTTGTCTTTAAAAGAAACTTTTATGGTTTTATCATCTATAGGATATATGGTAGCTTTACATTGTTTTCCAGAATATCTTATTTTAGCCTCAATATCCATAGGAACTTCTAGTTTGTTAAATAGCATAAAGTTTAAGTCTTTAGCTATTAAATTGGTTTTTAATATATCTTCTTCATCACCTATAACAACTTCATTAGTTAAAGGGTTTATATCAGTTACAAATGCGGGCTTTCCAAGTGAAAGACCAAGACCTTTTCTTTGCCCTATAGTATAATATACTATTCCTTTATGACGTCCTAATATAACACCATTTTTGTCAATGAAATTGCCTGTTTTAACTTTATTATTTGTATTATCAATAATGAATTTGCCATGGTCATTGTCAGGGATAAAGCATATTTCTAAGCTATCTTTTTTGTTATGAACTCTTAGACCGATTTCTTTTGCTATTTCTCTTATTTTTTCTTTTTTATATTCACCACAAGGCATAAGAGTGTGAGCTAATTGAAATTGAGTTAAGTTATACAAAGCATAAGTTTGATCTTTTTTATCATCTTCAGATTTCTTTAATAGATATTTGTCATCTTTTTTTACAATTGATGCATAATGACCAGTTGCTACGTAATTAGCACCAAGTGACATAGCTTTTTTTAAAAGTAAGTCAAATTTTATATGTTTATTGCAGGCTATGCAAGGGTTTGGAGTTCTCCCTTCTAAATATTCATCTATAAAATAATCTATAACTTTATTTTTAAATGGTTCTTGAAAATTCATTACATAAAAAGGTATATCTAGTTTATTTGCAACTCGCCTTGCATCCTCTACAGAGGACAAAGAACAACAAGCGCCTTCTTTTTCTTCATATTCTTCGCTAGTAAAAACTTGCATAGTAATACCTATAACATCATATCCTTGCTGTTTTAAAAGGTATGCGGCAACTGAGCTATCAACTCCACCACTCATTCCAATAACTACTTTTTCTTTCATTTAATCACAACCTTTATTCCAATTTTCTTCTATATTTTTTATTGTTTGTATTATTTCTTTCATGCTGTTTATAACATAATAGATATCTTCTTCTTTTGTATTAGCACCTATAGTAAATCTTATTGATGATTTAGCCTGATCCTTTGAGAGGCCTATAGAAGTTAAAACTCTTGAAGGTTCAAGTGCACCAGCTTGGCAGGCGCTTCCGCCAGAGGCATATATATCTTTATTATCAAGCATCATAAGAATAGTTTCATTTTCAAAATTTCCAAAGGAGATATTAATATTATTTGGAAGTCTATTGTTTATTGAACCATTTAATTTTGTACCTGGAATTTCTAATAATCCATTTATAAATATATCTCTTAAATTGATTAATCGTATGCTTTCTTTTGCAATATTTTTAGAAGCAAATTTAATAGCATAACCAAAACCCACTATAGCTGGTACATTTTCTGTCCCTGCTCTTTTTCCTCTTTGTTGAGCTCCACCTAGAATTTCAGGCTTTATTTTTATATTCTTATTTAAGTATAAAGCACCAACACCCTTAGGACCGTATATTTTATGGGAACTAATGGACAATAAATCTATTTTTAAATCTTTAACATCTATAGGAATTGAGCCTATGGCTTGAACTGCATCGCAGTGGAAAATAACATTTCTTTGTTTGCATATTTCACCAATTTCTTTTATTGGTTGTATAGTTCCAATTTCATTATTAGCAAACATAATAGAAATTAAAATAGTTTTATCGGATATAGCCTCTATTAATTCATTTGTATCAATAAAGCCATCTTTGTCTACATCTAGATAAGTTATTTTAAAACCATCTTTTTCTAGCGATTTACAAAGATTAAAAACAGCGGGGTGTTCTATTTTAGTTGTTATTATATGATTTCCTTTGTTAATGTATTGATAGGCAATTCCTTTTATTGCCAAATTATCACTTTCGCTCCCACCCGAAGTAAAAATAATATCTTCAGCATCACAATTTATAACGCTAGCTATATTTTCGCTAGAGTTATATATAGCCTTTTTACTTTCTCTACCTAATTTATATATTGAAGAGGGATTTGCATATAAAATAGAGTTATAAGGTTCCATTTTATCCAAAACTTGTTTTTTTACATAAGTGGATGAAGCATAATCCATATAAATATAATCTTTCATAGAAGCCTCCATGCTAATTTTATAATCAAATAGATTATAAACTAAAATTAGTATTAGTAAAAGTAAAAGATTTATGAGAAAATAAAAAACGCCTTAAAATAAAAGGCGCTTCTAAATTATTTAAGCTTTGATTGCAATAAATTTTTTGCAACTGAAGGATTAGCTTTACCTTTAGAGGCTTTCATAATTTGTCCCATTAAATAACCAAATGCAGCTTGTTTGCCATTTTTATAGTCATCCACTGATTTTTGGTTTATTTCTAAAACATTATCAACTATTTTATCAATTTCACCTTCGCCACTTATCTGTCCTAATCCTTTTTCTTTAACTAGGGTTTCGGGATCTTTTCCTTCATTAAACATAATCTCAAAAACTTCTCTTCCAGTTGTACTATTTATTTTTCCTTCTTTTATTATAGAAATTAGCTTAACAAAATCTTCTTTTTTTATTGAAATAGATATTTCTTCTTTATTTTCCTCTTTTAGTAGTCTTAGAGAGTCGCCTAATATGAAATTAATAGCAAGCTTTGGGTCAGCACCAAGTTTAACTATAGAGTCAAAATATGATGCTAAATGTCTGTAATCTAATAAGGTTTCAGCATCATTTTTAGATAGTTTATATTGGTTTATATATCTAGCTAATTTATTTTTTGGAAATTCAGAAAGACTATTTAAAATGTTATCTATTTTATCTTTATCAATTACTATAGGCGGAAGATCGGGATCTCTAAAATATCTATAATCATGAGCATCTTCTTTAGACCTCATAGGTACGCATTTGCCTTTACCGGTATTCCATCTTCTAGTTTCTTGTTTGATTTTATATTCTTCACCGTAGTTATATAATTCTCTTTGTCTCTTTTCTTCTTTTTCAAGAGCCTTTTGTAATTCTCTAAAAGAGTTTATATTTTTTATTTCTACCTTAGTTGTTAGTTCTTTCATGCCTGTAGGTCTTATAGATATATTTGCATCACATCTTAAAGAACCTTGTTCCATTCTGCAATCTGATATTTCTTCATATTCTAAAATAGACCTTAGTGTTTTTAAAAATAAAACAGCTTCGGAAACGGATCTTAAATCAGGTTCTGATACTATTTCTATAAGTGGAACACCAACTCTGTTATAGTCGATTAAAGAATAAGGTTCATCCTCTAAATGTACTAATTTACCAGCATCTTCTTCTATATGAATTCTGTTTAATCTTATTTTTTTAGTGGTATTTTCTAAATCAATTTCAACATAGCCGCCACTACATATAGGAAGGTCAAATTGCGATATCTGATAAGCTTTAGGTAAATCAGGGTAAAAATAATTTTTCCTATCCATAAAATTCAATTGATTTATTTTGCAGTTTAGTGACGATCCTGCTTTTATAGCCAAATTAATAACTTCTTCGTTTAATACTGGAAGAGTTCCTGGAAGTCCTAAACAAATAGGGCAGGTATGTGCATTTGGCTCTGCTCCAAAACCTGTTTCACAGGAGCAAAATATTTTTGAATTTGTTTTTAATTCTGCGTGGATTTCAAGACCGATTATAGTTTCAAAACTCATTATATATCCCTCCTTGTTAAATCAAGTTTTAAATCCTGTTCAATAGCATAAGCTGCTTTTAATATTTTATCTTCATTAAAATGTCCACCTATTAGTTGAATACCTATAGGAAGGTTATCGGAACTTATAGAAACAGGTAGAGATATAGCTGGAAGACCTGCAAGATTTATATTTACTGTATATATATCTCCAAGATACATACTAAGAGGGTCTTCTACCTTTTCACCTAGATTAAATGGGAGTTTAGGTGTAGTTGGGCTTAATATTAAATCATATTCACTAAATACTTCTTTAAATTGATCTGTTATTTTCTTTCTTAATTTTTGTGCTCTGTTATAATAGGCATCGTAATATCCAGATGATAGAGCGAAGTTTCCAAGCATTATTCTTCTTTTAACTTCATCTCCAAATGCTTCAGTTCTTGATTTTTCCATTAAATCGTCTACACCATCAAATTCATCTGGTCTATAGCCGTAGCGTATTCCATCAAATCTTGATAGGTTTGATGTAGCTTCTGCAGAGGAAATAATATAATAAGCGGATAAACCTTCATCATTTATAGGAAGTGATATTTCTGATACCTCTGCTCCAAGTTTCTTCAATATTTCAGCTGTTTTTTCTATGGAATTTTTAATTTCAGGGTCTAATCCTTCACCTAAAAACTCTTTTGGAATACCAATTTTCATATTATGTACACCATCTTCTAAACAAGATAGGTATTCTTTCTTATATTCTCCTTTATAGCTTGTAGAGTCTAAAGGATCTTCTCCTTGAATAACTTCAAGTGCTAGAGCTACATCTTTTACGGATTTTGAAAGGGGTCCTATTTGATCTAAAGAAGAGCTGAAAGCCACAAGTCCAAATCTAGATACTAATCCGTAAGTTGGTTTTAGACCAACTACTCCACAAAATGAAGCAGGTTGTCTTATAGAACCTCCTGTATCTGAACCTAAGGAAAGCGGGGCTAAGCTAGCTGCAACAGAAGCGGCAGAACCACCAGAAGAACCACCAGGAACTTTAGCTAAATTCCAAGGGTTTTTAGTTTTTAAAAATGCTGAGTTTTCAGTTGAAGAGCCCATGGCAAATTCATCCATGTTGGTTTTTCCTATTATAATTCCATCTTGTTCTTTTATTTTTTTAATAACTGAAGCATCGTATGGTGGAATAAAGTCATTAAGCATTTTTGACGCGCAGGTTGTTTTTACTTCATCTGTACAAATATTATCTTTTATAGCTATTGGAATTCCCGCTAATTTGCCAAGTTTAGCACCGCTTGCTACTTTTTTATCTACTTCGGCTGCTTTTTTATAAGCATCTTCTTTGCAAAGGGTTATAAAACTATTAACTTTTTTATCTACTGTATCTATTCTTTTATAAAATTGGTCTATAATTTCAGTACATGTAAATTTTTTATTTATTATTCCATCTCTTATTTCAAGAGAGGATAGTTTTTCAATTTCCATAGTATTCCTCCTATTCTAATATCTTAGGTACTTTAATAGATGTACCTTGTTTTGATTTTACATTTCTAAATAGTTTATCTTTATCTTCAAATGTTAAAGTCACATCTTTTCTAAGCACTGATTTTAAATCTTCACTATATTCATCTAGTTTAACATCACTTAAATCTATATTATCAATAAGATCAAAATGAGATAATATAGTTTCAAATTCTGTAGTTAATTTTAAAGATTCCTTTTCATTAAATTTCAGTTTTGAAAGTTTAGCAATATGGTCTACTGTTTTTATATCTATTTTCATAATATACCTCCTCGTATAATGTAGTTGTAAACATTAATAATAAATCAATCTAAACAAATACGAACATT
>JBGUER010000133.1:0-9014 GCA_041821285.1 Clostridiaceae bacterium | reverse complement strand
AAAATGGAAAGCATAAAGTGTAAAGTAAAAAGTAGAAAGTGGAGGATTGGAAATGACATTTTATAAAAAGAAAGTTTTTATAGATTTTGATGGAACTATAGTTGATTCAATAAAATCTTATTGCAGTGTTTATAATAAAGAATATAAAGAAAAAGACAATTTTATTCATGCAAAGCACCAAAAGGTAATGAGATATGATTTAAAAGATCAATGTCATTTAGTTAGTCATCAAGAAAACATATTTTCAAGTAAAATGTATTTTGATAATTTAGAGTTTATGGATGGTGCTAAGGAGACTTTGGAGGAATTAAATAAAATATATGATGTAGTCATATGTTCTTTAGGAACTTTAACAAATATTTCATATAAATCAATTTGGATAAAAGAAAATATACCTTTTATTAATAATGTTATTTTGATTTCAAATGAAGTGTTAGAATCAGGTATAAAAACAGATAAAAGTGTTATAAATATGAAAGATGCTATTTTTTTAGATGATCATCCTGAAAATTTAAAAGGGAGCAATGCAGAAATAAAAATAAGATTTGGGAGAGAGTTTGATTGGAACAAAGATTGGGATGGAGAAAGCTGTTTTAATTGGTATCAGGTTAGAAAAAGGCTTATTTAGTTTATAGAAATACAATTAAGAATACAGTTAAAAATATAATTAACAATATAATTTAAAATACTATTTAAAATATAAAGCGAGAGAGTATAATTTCACCATTTAGACTCTATCGCTTTTTAATTTTTTCAAGAATTTCTATAACATTTAACATAATTGTTGAAATCCCAAATCTTTATAAAATCTGAAGCAGATTCATATCCACTATTGTAAAGCAGATTTTTTTTTGAAGAAGATATCTGAAAATCTGTTGATGATACCCCTAGAGTTGGTATGAAAACAGTTCTAATTTTATCTTTATTTTTGATAAATCTTTCTTCATGTGTATTTATTGTAGTGTTTATTACATCTAGTGAGTAAGATAGGATATCTTTTTTTACAGAAGATTCTCTTGCAATTCTAGGTTCTAAAAGTTTAAAACCAATTGTTGGGAAACGAGGCGTGTGATTTACGTCGAAAATCCAAATAGGAAAATTGCTTATTATTCCGCCATCTACAATATAACTAAAAGAGTTTTTAGATTTTAGCGCATAGGGTGTAAAGAAAAATGGGATGCTTATACTCATTCTAACTGCTTTTGCAATTGGAAAATCCATTGGATTTATATTGTATTTAACAAGGTCGTCAGGTAAAATCAACATTTCATTTTTAGTTACATCAGATGCTATTATTTTAAGTTTAGATTCACCGTTTATACTTACATCTTTAAAAGTAGACTTTCCTTTAGCTTTAAAGGCAGAATCAAGCCAAGTTTCAATAGAATTACCATTGTAATATCCTTTGTTTATTATAAAACTAAACATATCCCATATAAATGGAATTTTAATATTAGTTAGAATATTATTTTTATTAGTGTTATTTATTTTGCTAATTTCCTTGAAATCATTAAAATCCAAAGAGTGAAGAAGTTTTTTTAATTCTCTGCCACTATAACCAACTGCTAGTAAAGAAGCGATGATAGAGCCTGCTGAGGTACCAGCTAACCTATTCCATCGATATCCTGCATCTTCCATTCTACACACAGCTCCAATAAAAGCTATTCCTTTAACTCCCCCACCTTCAAATACAGCATCTGCATTAAATATCATAATAATCCCTCCTGTTAATTATATAAGGGATGGTTATCAAATATTAATAAAACATAAGATTTTATTGCAGAAAAAGTGATATAATACTAATATATTAAAGTAGAAATTAATGTAAAATATTGATATATTTAATTATGAGAGGTGACGAAATGGAAATTTTTCTTGCTAGACAGCCTATATTTAATAGAGATAAACATGTTATAGCATATGAACTTTTATCAAGGAAAAGTAATGAAAATTTTTATTCAGGGACGGATTCAGATGCTGCAACATCTGATGTTATTTTTAATTCATTATTAACTATAGGGCTTAAAAATATAACAGATGGGAAAAGAGCATATATTAATTTCAACTCAAATTTTATTATAAATAGAATAGCTATGATTTTGCCAAAAAAAATGGTAGGAATAGAGATTCTTGAAGATGTAAAAATAACAGAAGATATAGTAAATAAGGTTAAGGAAATAAAATCCTATGGTTATATGGTTGCTTTGGATGATTTTGTATATTCTGATAAATACGAAAAGATTATTCCTTATGTGGACATATTTAAAATTGATTTTATGAATACGACCAAAGAATATAGAGAAACTATTGCAAATTATGCAAAAAATTTAAAAATAAAATTATTAGCTGAAAAAGTTGAAGATCGTAATGATTTTGATGAAGCGTACAATCTTGGATATGATTATTTCCAAGGGTATTTTTTTAGTAAACCAGTTTTATTAAAAAGTAAAGATATTCCTATTCACAAATCAAGTAATTTGAGATTGCTAAGGGAAATTCATGAAGAAAATTTGAAACTTGAAGATATAGTTAATATAGTTAAAAATGATGTTTCTATTAGCTATAAACTTATGAAGCTTATAAATTCTTCGTATTTTAATTTTAGAAATAAAATTTTCTCAGTTGAACAATCTATAGCACTCTTAGGTTTGGAAGAAAGCAGAAAATGGTTAACGCTATTACTTTTAAGAAATATTCCAGGAGTGGAAAATGATGAATTATTAACTAATTCTTTGGTTAGAGCTAAATTTTTAGAAGGATTATCTTCAAAATTTGGAATGGATGAGTCCAAAGATGAATTGTTTATTATGGGTTTATTTTCAAATATTGAAGCTTTTTTTAATATGCCAATGGAAATTTTATTAGAGGATATGCCAGTAACAGATGAAGTAAAAAAAGCATTGAGTTTTAACAATAGTAAGTACACAGATATATATAAACTTGTATTGTACTATGAAAAAGGTGATTGGGATAATTTTGTATATATATCAGCTAAAAATAAAATTCAGTCAGAGGAAGTTTCATGTATTTATTTAGAAGCTGTAAAATGGACAAATTATGTTAATAAGGTGTATTAATATATACTAATTAATCTTAATGTTTAATTTTAAAATTCATATATTTTAATTATTATATGGAGAATGCAGCAGAATTTAGAAATAAATAAAATCAATAGGTTATATAAAAATGAAACAAAAGTTGTTAAAAGGGTATAATTAAGATAGACTTATATAAGAGTAGAAGAACTATTTTTATATCCTAGGAGGAATATTTTGAGATTAAGTGAAATGCAACTTAAGCAGTTAGTGGATAAGTCAATATTTAAAAGAGGAAAAGATTATTATGATGTAGGAAACGTAAGCGAACTTAATATCCAGTTTGAAAAATCTGAAATATTTAAAAATAGTGATATGATGACTATTGAATCTATGGTTTATTCAAAAGATAATTTCAATGAATATGAAGTCAATTTAGCGTGGAATCCTGAAACAAGTCAGCTAGTAGGGTATTGTACTTGTCCTTTTTATCAAAATAACAGAGGCGAAAAAGGGCCATGTAAGCATATGGTTGCCACTCTTTTTAAATATATGTATGAGTATCAAGATAATATAGGTATTGAAGGTAAAAAAACAGAGGCAGATTATTTAATAGAGGAGATTAAGAGTCTTTCTAAACATAAAGATGAATACAAGAGAGAAATTAATTTAACAATAAAATATGACAATGGTGGATATGGGAATAGGCCTTGTGTAGAGCTTAAGGTTGGTAATCAAAGACAATATGTAGTTAAGTCTATGAAAAAGTTTTTGGATTCAATAAAAGAAGAACAAATTCTAGAATTTGGAAAACAATTTTGTTATGATCCCTCAATTTATAAATTTAGTAAAGCTGATGAAAAAATAATAGATATGTTAATTGAAATAAGAGAACTTGAAGATGAAACCAATGCTAATAGATATAATTATTATAGCTCTTATGGAAATTCTTTTATTTCAGGTAAAAAAATATTTTTAACAGACAAGCAAATATACAGAATTTTAGAACTTGCTAAGGAAAGAACTATAGATGTAATAATAGATGGTATAGAGTATAGTAACGTAGAAATAAAAGAAAAAAATCTTCCATTAAAATTTAATATGGCTATGAAAAATAATAAAATAGAAATAGAACAAATGGATGATATTCCCAAAGTATTAGATTCGTATTTAAGGGTATTTTGGTATGAAAATGTAATATATCTACCTAGCAAGGAACAAATAGCACTTTATTCACCATTATTTTCACGATTAATTAATAAACAAAATAATAAGATGATATTCAGCAAAGATGAAGGAGAAAAGGTGGTATCTAATATTCTTCCATTATTAAAAAATGTGGGAGAAAAAGTATCTATAGATAAGTCTATAAAGGATGTTTTTTATGAAGCACCTTTAATTGTTAAAACTTATTTAGATAAGGAAGATAGTATAGTTACAGCTAAAATTAAATTATGTTACGATAATATAGAAATAGACCCGTTGAAAGGTGAAACAGCTAAATTAGAGGAAGGAATATTAATAAGAGATATAGTAAAAGAAGAAAATGGAATGAAAATTCTAGAAAGTTTTGGATTTGAAAAAGAAAAAGATATTTATACAATGAATAATGAAAAAAATATAGTTACATTTATAAAAGAGGGAGTTAATAAACTCCAACAAATAGGCGAAGTTTATTATTCTGAAAGTTTTAAAAACATCAAAGTATACGGAAAAAACAATCTTAAAGGTGGCATAAAATTAAATGAAGATAATTTATTGGAATTTTCATTTGAGCTAGAAGGGGTAAAAAGGGAAGAACTAAAAGATATATTTAATGCTATAAGAGAAAAGAAAAAGTATTTCAGATTAAAAAATGGAGATTTTGTGTCCTTAGAAGATGATGGAGTAAAGGACCTATATAGCATAGTTGATTATATAGGAATTAGCGATAGTGATTTATTAGATGATAATATGATTATATCTAAATATAATGCACTGTATATTGATAATAAAATAAAAGATTTGAATATGGATTATATAGAAAGGAGTAAGAATTTTAGAGAGCTTACTAATAATATAAAAGATTCAAAAGAAATGGATTATGATATTCCAACCGAACTTGAAAAGACCATGAGAAATTATCAAATAACAGGATTTAAATGGTTGAAGACATTGGCGTATTACGGGTTTGGAGGCATATTAGCCGATGAAATGGGGCTTGGAAAAACAATTCAAACTATCGCATTGTTAACATCTGAAATAGGAGAGGCACCATCTTTAGTAGTAGTACCTACTTCTCTTGTATATAATTGGAAAAGTGAGATAGAGGTATTTTCAAAATCACTTAAGGTATTAGTCGTCTCAGGAAGTAAAAAAGAAAGAGAAGAATTAATTAAAGATATAGAAGGAAAAGATGTAGTAATAACTTCATATCCGCTTATTAGAAGAGATATAGAAGCTTATAAAGATGTTAAATTTAATTATTGTATTTTGGATGAAGCCCAAAAGATAAAAAATCCTAATTCACAAAGTGCTTTTTCTGTTAAAGAAATAAATGCTAATGGATATTTTGCATTAACTGGAACTCCAATAGAAAATTCATTAACTGAACTTTGGTCTATATTTGATTTTATTATGCCAGGATATTTATCTAATCATAGTAAATTTATCAAAACATATGAGAATCCTATTATTGGAAATAAGGACAAAAATGCTTTAGAGGAATTAAACAGACATATAAAACCATTTATATTAAGAAGACTAAAAAAAGATGTAATAAAAGAACTTCCACCTAAAATAGAAAAAAAACTTTTAATAGAAATGACAGATGAGCAAAAAACTTTATATTCTTCTTATTTAGATTCTGCAAAGAAAGAAATAGATAGAGAAATTTCAGATAAAGGATTTAATAAGAGCAAAATCAAAATATTGTCTATTTTAACAAGACTTAGACAAATATGTTGTGACCCAACTGTTTTCATAGAAGATTATTCTTATGAAAGTGGTAAAATGCTTGCATTAGATGATTTATTAGAAGAAACCTTAAATGAAGGGCATAGAGTTTTGTTATTTTCTCAATTTACATCAGTGCTTAAAAATATAAGAAAAAGACTTGATAAAAATGAAATTACTTATATGTATTTGGATGGAAATACAAAAAGTGAAGCTAGACATGAAATGGTGATGGATTTTAATAAAGGAGAAACTAGTGTGTTTTTGATTTCTCTTAAGGCTGGAGGAACGGGACTTAATTTAACAGGAGCAGATGTGGTTATTCATTTTGACCCATGGTGGAATCCTGCGGTAGAAGACCAAGCCACAGATAGAGCGCATAGAATAGGACAGGAGAAAACTGTGGAGGTAATAAAGCTATTGGCCCAAGGAACTATAGAAGAAAAAATATTTAATTTGCAGCAAAAGAAAAAGGAAATGATAAAAAGTGTAATAGATGATAATATGGGAAATGAAAATGTTATTTCAAAAATGACTCAAAATGAACTAGAAGATTTATTTGTTTAATATATATAAGGACTTAGCATATAAAAAGCTAAGTCCTTTAAATTTATAATGAGTAAGTTCACTGCAATATGTTACTACAACCCAATAGATGGAAGTGTCGCTAAATATTCACTTTGTCTAAGTATTTTAAATGTTTCTTTTCTTCAGCTAAGATGATTTTTAATTCTTCATCAGCTAAACCTTTGAGAACAGAAGCTAGATGAGAATAAAAAAGAATGCTATCTTTTTCTATTTTTTCAGCTAGAGTTAATGCATCCGCCCTAGAATATCTAGTCATTTCTTTAACATCTACAAATATATTTGTTTCTAGGAGTATATTGAAATATTCGATATCATCCTGATCAACTAGCATTTCTCCGTCAACAGGTAATTTTGGATAAAATGGGGACGGTTATCAAATAAATAGACTTTTAGTCAGTAATATATTAGTAAAAAATAAGAATTTTGTATGTATTAAAAATTTGTTAAAAAGTTTTTAATGCATATATATTATTTAATTAAAATTTTATGAAAAATAAACTAATATATATTTAAATGAAGTCATTTGTGTTAAAATAATATTAATATATAAATTATTTGAAGAATTATAAAGGATATAGGACAAAAGAAGATTAATTTGTTGAAAAATACTTTTTTAAATAAAGGGGGAATACATTGAAAAAAATAAAAAATAAAATTTTAGCATTATCTTTAATTGATTCAATTATTATTATTGTTATTTTAACTTTAATGTTTGTTTTTTTTCTAGGCAAATATAGTGATGACAGTATAACAGAATTGGATACTACATTAAGAAGTGATTATGATACTTTAATTAAAAATGAAACACAAACAGTTATGAGTATGCTTAATTATTACTATGAGATGTCTCAAAATGGAGAAATAACATTAGATGAGGCTAAAGTTTTAGCTGCTAATCAATTGAGAAGTATAAGATATGGAGAAGAAGGATATTTTTGGGCAGATACTGTGGAAGGGATAAATGTAGTTTTGCTTGGAAAAGATACAGAGGGAACTAGTAGGATAAATGATACTGATGTAAATGGTGAATATTTCATACAAGAAATAATAGAAAATGCTCAAAAAGAGGGAGGAGGATATACCGATTATTATTTTCCTAAAAAAAATGAAGGTGACCCTTTATTAAAAAGAGGGTATTCATTATATTTTCAACCATTTGATTGGGTTGTTGGAACTGGAAATTATATAGATGATATACAAATAAAAGTAGATAATGAAAAAACTATATTAAAAGAAAAAATGACAAAATTTATAACAGTATTTTTGTTAATTGCTATTATTTTGGCTATTTCTTTTGCAATAAGTGCTATTATTATTGGTAGAAGAATAGCAAAACCTATTGAAGCAGTTTCGAAACATATAAATAAATTATCTTTAGGAGATTTTTCTCAAAAATTAGATGAAAAATATATAAAATTAAAAGGTGAGACTGGTGAGCTTGCTAAGTCATCCCAGCTTATGCAAGAACAAATAAAGTCATTACTAGTAAAAGTAAAAGATGAATCCAATAATTTGGCATCTGTAGTAAATAATACAAGCGAAAGCATGGATTCTTTAAATATACAAATAGAAGATGTATCGGCAACAACTGAAGAGTTATCAGCAGGTATGGAAGAAACTGCTGCATCTTCTGAAGAGTTAAACGCTACTTCAAATGAAATTCAAAATTCCATAAATGATCTGGCGTTAAAGGCTAAAGATGGAGCAGATTCTGCAAATGATATTAATAAAAGAGCTGGTAAAATAAAAAATGATTTTAATAAATCAATAGAGATAAATAAAAAATTGCTATCTAATACTAAAATAGAATTAGAAAATGCAATAGAAGGGTCAAAAATTGTGGAGGAAATAAATGTTTTATCTGAAGCTATTCTTGAAATATCTACTCAAACTAAATTGTTAGCATTAAATGCTTCCATAGAAGCTGCTAAAGCAGGGGAATATGGTAAAGGATTTAATGTAGTTGCGGAAGAAATAAAAAAATTAGCAGCAAGGTCAAAAGAAACTGTAATGAAAATACAAGAAATAACAGAGAAAGTAGTATATTCGGTAAACAATCTTTCTGAAAATTCAAGTAGTCTGTTAAATTATGTTGATGTAAATGTGACTAATGAGTATAAATCAATGGTAGCTGTTGCAGAACAATATAGTAAAGATGCAGATTATGTGAATAGTTTGGTATTTGATTTTAGTACAACTTCAGAAGAAATATATGCCTCAATTGAAGGATTGATTCAAACTATAGACCAAGTTGCAACAGCAGCTGGGGATGGTGCAGCAGGGACAACTTCTATAGCAGAGAGAGTTGAAAATATAACAGACAAATCAAATGATATTATTAAACAAACTAATATTTCTAAAGAAAGTGGAACTAAATTAATAGATGCAATATCTAAATTTAAAATGTAACAAAGTGAAATAAGGAAAAAACAATAAAGCTATTGTAAACTTAATCAT
>JBGUER010000132.1:0-9061 GCA_041821285.1 Clostridiaceae bacterium | reverse complement strand
GTCCTGAGCCAGGATCAAACTCTTAATTTATAAGTTTAATCTTACTCAAAGTTATTTACTGGTTTATTACCTTTATTACTTCTCTTTAATTTTCAATGTTCACACGCCATTACTGACGACTTGTATATAATAACACGCTCATATATCTTTGTCAACATATTTCTTTAAAAAAAATTAACCTCTAGCAATGCAAGAGATTAATCAAATTACACTTTCATACTTTTAGAATATATACATAAGTAGCAATACTATTCCAAGTACTATTCTATATACAGAAAATGGTCTCATTTTCTTCTTTTTTAAGAAATTAATAAACTTGTCTACTACTAACAATGCCACTAAAAACGACACTACAAATCCTACTATTAATGCAACACTTTGATCAAATGTTAAATTATTAATGCCGTGTTTCCCTAATGAAAGTATAGACGCGCCCACCATAGTTGGAATAGCTAAAAAAAACGAAAATTCAGCTGCTGCTACTGTAGAAAGTCCACAAATCCAAGCTCCCATTATAGTAGATGCAGACCTTGACATTCCTGGCCACAGTGCCAAACATTGAAAACAACCTATTTTAAATGCTTGAACTACATTTACATCATCTATAGTTTTAGTTTTATATCTTCTTCTATATTTGTTTTCTACTAATATTAATAATATACCACCAACTAAAAGTCCTATAGCCACTGTAAATGTATTAAATAATTTTTCTTCTATTAAATCATTTAATAAAATCCCTATAATAGCAGATGGAATAACTGCAACAATAATATTAATCCAAAATTTTAAACCAGATTTATCTCCACCGAATAAATTTTTCAAAGTATCCCATATCTTTTTTCGATATAAAACTACTATAGCTAATATTGCACCTAATTGAATAACTATTTCAAACATACTTACATAATCTGCAGGATCTTTAAAGTTTATCATGTCCCCAACTATTATCATATGTCCTGTAGATGATATTGGTAAAAATTCTGTTATACCTTCAACTATTCCTATTATTATGGCTTTTATAATCAACCACATATAAACACCCCATTCTTATATTTTAACACATAAAGTAATTATACTATTTTTTTTACATATTTCAAGATAATATTTATTGCATAATTACCTATCTAAACAAGAAAAACTGCCAAAGCAGTTTTTCTTTAAACTATATTATATTTCACTTAATACTTTCTTTAAAGCTTCTAAAGCATCTTCAGGCAATTTATTGAATCCGCTTGGTTCTGCATTTCTTTCTTCTATAAATCTAATTCTATCTTTCATTCTTTCAGTTAATTGTTGTACATAAGCTTCATCTTTCATATCTGGTACAAATCCTTCAATTTCAAGTATTTCCATGTCAGAGAATTTGCCCCATTTAGTAAATTTAGCCGTTTTTTCAACTATAGCTTCTAAAGAACCTAATGTTATTTTTGGTGTAACTTTCTTATCCATAAAGAAACCTGTATTCAATATATAGCAATCAACATTTCTTTCTTCAAATAATTTCTTGAATTTCAAATAATCATCTTCTACATTCCATGTTCTAAATGGATTTGCATAAGGTTCAACAACTAAAGCGTTTGGATCTACTCCAGGTGCTAATCTTTCTGCTGATGTTCTCTTTGTAGCTAAAGTTGCTCCCATAACAGATGCTAAAGCAGCTCCATCTAATTTAGTTACTGGAGGAAGTGTTGGATCTTTCATTAACCAGAAAATAGCATTGATTGGTTCTTGGAACTTATCAACTCTATTTGGTGACCAAAGTTTTGATTTTACAGCTCTTCCATTACCATTTCTAATATCTTCTGTAACAAGAACTTTTTTGCCATCTTCATCCATTGTTATTCCACAATTTTGAGTAGTTATTAAGAACTTATTATCAGGAGATGATAATGGGTAATCTTGAGTTTTATCAAAATATGCTGGTTCTAATGCAACAGATGAACCATCTTCAGTAGATATTACAAAAGCATCATCATGAAGAACTGTAACATCATATTTTCCACCATGTTTAGCATGAGTAATAGTTGATTTTCCAGAACCTGACAAACCAAATACTCCTGCTACAAATTTCTTTCCACCTTCTAAATTATATCTCTTTTGTCCACCATGGCAAGATGCATAACCATGTCTATTAGCAACTCCCCAAGTAAGTGTTAGAGTTCCTTTTTTATGTTCTCCAAAATATCTCATACCAAGTAGTGCAGCGCAGTTATGTTCTGGATCAAAGAAAGCTAATCCTAGTGGATGTTCTTCATGAGTCCAATCTGGATCTGAGAAGATATAAATATCTCCTTCATTTTCTATTTTCATAGAATCTTTATACATATTAACATATTCTTGAGTTATAAATTGGAAATTTAATAACCAGTTATACATTATATTTTCATGGCCTTCTGGTATTAATAAATGAGCCTTTACCATAAAGTCTTTGTCTAATCCAACAACTGCTTGAGCATGATATAATTTTCTATATCTAGTTCCATAAACTGCTTCTCTTATTTTACTTGCATATTCTTCTTGATTTAAACCTTTTTCTGTTAATAATTTTTTAGCAGCTGCACATCTTCCCTTTACAGCACCATCATTAAATAGTAAAATCTTAGAATTTGGATCTAATCCAATTTCTTCTGGTTTATATACAGGCATATCTGTAACAATAGTTCCTGGAGAATCACAGGCTAATTTATATGCCTCCTTTAATGAATTAACATTTACTACATTATTTCCGTAAAATGCAGTCTCAACTGTTGTTCTGATTTGACCAAACACAGGATTTTTAGCTCCAATATCTGATCTTTTAAAAAAAGCTTCTGTTGACATCGCTATTCCTCCTAAAATTAATTATATTAAGGTTATAAAAAAATTACCTCATTTTAATTATACACATTTTGCCTATAAAATCAATATATTTAACAAATATTATTAATTAAACATCATTCTTTTTCTATATAATATATAGCCATAATAATCAATATTCCACCTATTATTTGGTAAAAGTTAACTTTTTCATCTAATATTATATATCCAAAAAAAATTGCAGCGGGGATTTCTAAATTACTTATTATAGATGTTTTCATAGTTCCTATACACTTAATTGCAGTATATAATAATCCTAATGGAATTATTTCTGATATAACTGAATACATAACAATCTTTTGTAAAAAATCAAAAGAAACTCTGCTAGTAAATAAAAATATAGGAAAAGACAAAGATACCAAAACAATAAGAGAAAATAAAATCGAATAAAAATTTATAGTTAAGGATTCTAAATTATACAATCTCTCTTCTGTGTAAATATTCATAAAGGCATAAAATATGGAACAAAGTAAAGCATAAATAAAACCCTGTAAATTAACTCCTTTAAAAGAATAAATCAAATTTAAAGATAAACACATACCAAATAAAGCTAAAAAAAGTGCTATATATTTATATAAAGAAATTTTAATTTTTTTTCTAAATATTTTATATATAAATATATATATTGAATAAGCATATAGTATTATGGTAACCATGGATATAGGCAAATAAGAAAATGCTTTATAATAAAATAAAGTCATAAAACAATTACCTACCCCACCCATAATCGCCAAATCAATTACTTGACGTTTATTTACATAAAAATATTTTCTATTGAAAATTAAAATGTATATACCTAAAATCAAAATAGATATTATGTATTGAAGTTCTAAGAATTCTATAGCACTAAATCCGATTTTATATACATATTTAACAAATAAACCAGCGGTACCAAATAGCACCGCTGACGTTATTGCATAAACATAACCTTTTTTCAATCAAATCACTCCGCAATATTTGCCTTAATAAAACAATGTAAAATCTGGAATTTCTAATTTCTCGTCCCCTTCTGAATTAACAAAATCTACAACCAGCTTCTTAGCTTTTTTATAATTTTCAGCAATTCCAGTTTTAATATATTCAGGGTAAGAATCATTTAAATTATTATAAGCTTCTTCTATATTATATAATCCTCTTTCAATGTTTTTTTCAACAGAAATATAATATACTCCTGCATTATTCAAGTTTAAAATATCACTTTGATCTGCATTAAATGCTATCCTTATTTCATCCATACCCTCTTTAGTTTTTCCCAAAGTCATCAGAAGAGTACCTAAAGTTCTATGATATTTAGAAACATCTTCAGCTATTTTAATGCAATCATTTAATTTTTCTATAGTTTTGTCTGTGTCTCCGTTATTCAAATAAATAATAGCTAAATCATATTTTATACTAGCATCATCTGGTTTTATCAATTCTGCTAAGCCATAATATTCTAGAGTCTTTGAAATATTATTTTTTTCATAATAATAATTTGCAGTATTTAGCATCATATTATAATTATATGGCTCCAATCTTAGAGCTTGCATAAAATAAGCTTCAATATTTGAAGTATCTTCAGATGCTTTCAAAATTGCAGGCATTAAAAAGCCGTAATTATCCGGATAATCTTCATTTTCTTCAATAGATTTCTTACAATACTCTAAAGCTTTATCATATTCCCCTTTATTATAATAATACCAAGCCGCAGTATGGTATACCCTATAATCGCCATTATTATTTATTATTTCATTTAATATTTTATTAGCCTCTTCATCTTCATCCAAATTACTTAACACTGTTGAATTAATAATTTTTATCTCTAAATCACCTACATCAGCAGTGCTTAATTCCTCAATTAATGATTGTGCTTGTGCTGAAGTATCAACATTGGTTGAATATACTTTTGCAAGCCACATCTTATATGCTAAATTTTCTTCATCTTCTTGTTGCAATGCACTTATCTTCTGTAACAACTCATCCATATTGAATAAGGATATTTGAGATAAAACATCATATATCTTATACTCATCTTTGTCTATATTCCATGCATTTAAAAGTTCATTTAATCCCTGGTCCCAATCACCTGAAATAATAAGCATTTGTGCATACTCCGCTATATCATAAGCTGATGTTCTATCTATTGGATATTTTTTTAAAATATTTGTAGCATTGTCTATATCTTCATTTACCATATAAACTGCAAACATAGTCTTATATATTTTTATATTATCTGGATAATCTTTTAAAGCTTGTTCCCCGTCTTTTAGTGCTTGTTCATATTCTTTATTGCTAAATTCCGTAAATATTACATAACTAACATCATCACCGGTTATAAAATTTGATGACTTAGCCTTATCTAAATACTCATCCGCTTGCTCTATATCTCCCATAAATGAATAAACCTCTGCTATTTTTATATCCCACAAAGGATTTAACTTATCTTTTAAATACAAATTTTTATACTCATCTAAAGTTAATTCAAACTGACCACTATAGTAATATTTTTCTGCTGTATCAATAGAATATTTAATTTCATGATTTTCTTTGTAATTAATAAGATTCAGCATAATTAGAAAAGCTACTATTATACCTATCATATGAAATACATAAACACTATCTAATTTTTTTATTATATTATTATTCATAATTCACCTCATAATTTTTTAAAAAAATCTTCTAATTAATATTATTGTATCAAATGAAAAGAATAATTACCACTTATTTTAATTTATTATTGGTTATTGTTAATAACATGTATTATAATATATTAAGAACGATAAGGAAAGGTAGTGAAAAAAATTAAAATTAAATCTTACTGTAGCATAATTGTATCTAAAATAGTTCAAAAATTGTCAGCCTCTATTTTAAAAGGCGGAAGTAATTTTCCAGGAACTATAGCATTAAAATTTGACAAAGATATACTGAAAACTGTAGCATCAAACTATAGTGTTATAATTGTAACCGGAACAAACGGGAAAACTACCACAACCAGTATGATATATAACACAATTAAATCATCGAATCTACCTGTTATATCAAACAATACAGGTGCTAATATGTTTTCTGGTATAGTTTCTTGCTTTGTAAAAAATTATTCTTTTAAAAATAAAGCAAAAAGATATGCTGTAATTGAAGTTGATGAAGCAAATCTAATTTATGTAACTAGTTATATTACACCTGAAATTATATGCATCACAAATTTATTTAGAGATCAACTAGATAGATATGGGGAAGTATACTCTACCCTAAATGTTATATTAAAAGGTATAAAAAACATTCCAAGTACTACATTATTATTAAATGGAGATGAATCTCTCCTTGGTGATTTAGATTTAAAAAATCCTATGCTTTATTATGGTTTTAACACAAAAGTATATGAAGATAGCAGCATAGACGTAAATGCTGATGCAAAGTTTTGCAAAAAATGTAAGTCTCCATATCAATATAATTTTATCACTTATAACCATTTAGGAGATTTTTATTGTGAATCATGTGGTTATAAAAGACCGCATTTAAACTATTTTGTTAATAGAATAGATGAAATCACCTCAGAGTATTCTCATATTGAAATAAACAATCAAGAATTTATTATAAATCAACCAGGAATATATAATATTTATAATGCTCTCTCTTCCTATGGAGTAGCTAAAATTTTAAATATCAGCACAGAATACATATTTAGCTCTTTAAAAAATCAAAAAAGTCAATTTGGAAGACAAGAAAAAATTAATATTGACGGAAAAGAACTAAATATCATCTTAGTAAAGAATCCAGCTGGATACGATGAGGCTATAAATACCGTAACATTAAATAAAGGTAATATATCATTGGCTATTTTGTTAAACGATAATTACGCAGACGGACGAGATGTTTCTTGGATTTGGGATGTTAATTTTGAAAAACTAAATCAACTTAAAATAGACGATATTTTTATTTCTGGTATCCGCTTATATGATATGGCAATAAGACTTAAAATTTCCGGTCTAAACTTAGATAAATTCAAAATAGAAGATAACTATGACTCTCTTATAAACGATATGAAAAAATCTAGCAGTGATTCTATTTTTGTTTTAGCAACCTACACTTCAATGACATCGCTTAGAAAGTTCCTAGTAAAAAAAGGTTACATAAAAAAAATATGGTAAAGGAGATTTTTATGGAAATAAACATATGCCATCTTTATCCTGATTTGCTCAATGTATATGGAGATGTTGGAAACATATTAATATTAAAATATAGAGCTGAAAAAAGAAATATAAAAGTAAATATTAAAAACATTTCTTTAAATGACAAATTTAATGGAAATGACTATGATATAGTTTTTTTTGGAGGCGGCCAAGACTATGAACAATCTATAGTATCTAAAGATTTAATTCAATTAAAAAGAAAAGATATTAAAGAATATATTGAAAGCGAAAAAGTCTTTCTTTCAATTTGTGGCGGTTATCAACTTTTAGGTAATTATTATACAACACCAGAAGGTGAAAAATTAGATGGACTTAAGATATTAGATATACATACCGAGGGTGGTAAAGACAGATTTATAGGTAATACTATAATAAAAAATGATGAATATAATGAAACCTATGTTGGTTTTGAAAATCATTCAGGAAGAACCTATATAGGAAACTTAAAACCACTCGGAAAAGTTTTACTCGGATATGGAAATAATGGTGAAGATGGTTATGAAGGATGTATATACAAAAATACTTATTGTACTTATTTTCACGGATCACTACTTTCTAAAAATCCTGAATTAGCAGATAGATTTTTAAAAACTGCTTTAGACAAAAAATATGGCAAAGTTGAATTATCTGAAATTGACGATACTCTAGAATATAAAGCAAAAGAATTTCTTATAAATAGATATAAAAAATAAGAGCTTAGCTCTTATTTTTTTATAATTCACTATTAAATAATCTACTTTTTAATTTTGTTGCTGAATATAAAACATTTAAAACTTCTTTCTCATTACCCATTTTATAATATAAATTACTTAAATCTAAATATCTTTGAGATAATTTATATAACCACTTATTTTTCTTTAAAATATCTATAGATAATGTAAGATACATTTCTTCTTGCATATAATTATCATTATGATGGCATATCATACCTTTATAATAATAACTTTTTTCTAAATAGCACGGGTCATCTAATTCTATAGAAATATCTATTGCTTCGTCTACCAATTCAGCTAATTTGTAATATTCCTTATGACTAAATAGAACTTCTACTACAGATAATAAATATTCTAAATATAATTTCTTATTGTCTTTTGGAAATTCATCTAATCCTCTTTCTATATACACTTTCCCTTTTGCTGGTTCATTATTACTAAAATAATATAGTGATAAATTCAAATTAGCATAAGAAATTTCTTTTAAATCATCACGTAAATATTCAAAACTCATTATTTCATATTCTTTAACTCTCTCTTCATCCTCATAACCATATAAACAACATAGCAAATTAAATACTTTACCAAGAATTATTTTATCTTCAACACAAGTAGTTAAATTTATCATTTCAAGTTTAGCTTTTTCTAAAGATACTATGTCTTTCAAAATGAATTTACACCAACAATAATAATATAATACCTCAAGTTTATATTTTTCTTCATTAACTAAGTCAAATCTCTCGTAAACATAATTAAAAAGATAGTCTGCTTGTTTATATTCTTTCATTTTAAATAAATATTTACCTAAATCAAAATTATAAAGTAATAAATTATCCATTTTTTTTAAATGACCTACTGTCTTTGGCAAATCATCCAAAAAATTATCTATTTCATCTAACATATTATTATCAAGATAGTAACAAAACAATAAATTTAAAAATTTAGAACCTAATTCTACTTCATTAATTTTAATACAATAATTATAATTATAAATTGCTTTTTCTGCATAATTACTCTCTGATTTTTCACTTGCTAATATTTCAAAATTTTTTTTCATTTGTTCTTTTGCATCTAATTTTAAATATTCCAAATTCAAATCAAGTTCTTCTGCCAAAAACTCCAAAACGCAATATTCGGGAATTAATTTACCATTTTCTATACAACTTAATTTAGAAACTGATATAACATCTTTCCCTAATTCCTTTAATGTTAATCCTTTATATATTCTGGCTCTTTTTATTTTTTCCCCTGTTGATAATATTCTCATTTAATCACCTAGATCATTGTTTTATAATTCCCATTTCTTTAAGTACCACTATTCCT
>JBGUER010000131.1:0-9115 GCA_041821285.1 Clostridiaceae bacterium | reverse complement strand
CTACAGGAATAGTTATTCATACAAATTTAGGAAGATCACTTTTAAGTCAAGATGCAAGACAAAGTGTTGCTGAAATATCTTCTACCTACAGTAATCTTGAATATAATATAAATCAAGGGGAGAGAGGTAGTAGATATAATCTGATTGAAGATTTAATTACTAAAATAACAGGGGCAGAAGCAGCGCTTGTTGTTAATAATAATGCAGCAGCTGTTATGCTAGTATTAAATACATTATGTCAAGATAAAGAGGCAATAGTGTCTCGTGGCGAATTAGTTGAAATAGGGGGCTCTTTTAGAGTCCCTGAAGTTATGAAATTAAGTGGGGCTAAGTTAAAAGAAATAGGAACAACTAATAGGACTCATTTATCAGATTATCAAGATGCAATAAGTGAAGAAACTGGAATAATACTAAAGGTGCATACTTCAAATTATAAGGTAATAGGTTTTACCAAAGAAGTAACTAATAAGGAATTATCACTGCTTTCAAAAAAGATAGATATTCCTTTAGTTGAAGACATAGGAAGTGGGATTTTTATTGATTTTACAGAATATGGATTGCCCAAAGAGACAACTGTACAAGAAAGTATAAAGTTTGGGTCGGATGTAGTAACATTTAGTGGAGACAAGATATTAGGGGGACCTCAAGCAGGTATAATAGTTGGAAAGAAACAATATATTGATAAAATGAAAAAAAACCAACTTTTAAGGGCTTTAAGAGTAGATAAAATGACTATAGCGGCTTTATCTGCTACTTTAGAGCATTATATAAAAGAAGAATATTTTAAGATACCAACTTTAAAAATGATATTAACAAGTTTTGAAGAAGAAAAAAAGAGAGCTTTAAAATTAAAAAGGATATTGAGAAAATCAAATAGTTATTGTAGTTATAAAGTAGATGAGGATTATTCTAAAATTGGAGGAGGCTCAATGCCACTTCTTAATATTAAATCCGCAGTTTTAAAGATAACTTGTCCCAAATATTCTGCAAATGAATTAGAAAAAATATTAAGAGAAAATTATACTCCGATTATTTCTAGGATAAATAAAGATGAACTAATATTAGATATAAGAACTATTCAAGATGAAGATTTTGACGAAATAAAAAATGCATTTTCTAAAATAATTCAGGTGGAGAAAGTATGAATAATGTAGTAGTAGGAACAGCTGGGCATATAGACCACGGTAAAACTTCACTAATAAAAGTTTTAACTGGTAATGATACAGATAAATTAAAAGAAGAAAAATTAAGAGGAATATCTATAGATTTAGGCTTTACTTATTTAGATTTACCATCGCATAAAAGAGTAGCAATAGTTGATGTTCCAGGACATGAAAAATTTATTAAAAATATGTTAGCAGGAGCATCTTCTATAGATTTAGTTTTAATGGTAATAGCTGCTGATGAAGGTATAATGCCTCAAACAAGGGAACATTTTGAAATAGTTAGATTGTTAGATGTAAAAAAAGGATTAATTGTATTAACAAAGACGGATTTAGTTGATGATGAATGGCTTGAAATGGTTAAAAATGATATAAAAGAGGAATTTAAAGGAAGTATATTTGAAAATTCACCTATTTGTCCTGTATCTTCTAAAACTAAAAAAGGAATAAATGATCTTTTAATAAAAATGGATGAAATTGTAAAAAAAGTTAATGGTAAAAGTGCAGAAGGTAATTTTAGACTTCCTATAGACAGAGCATTTTCTATAAGTGGTTTTGGAACTGTTGTAACAGGAACTGTTATTAGTGGTAAAACTGAAATAACCAAAGATGTTTTGGTATATCCAAAGAATACAGAGGCTAAAATAAGAGGAATAGAGGTACATAATAAAAAAGTAAAATCTGTAGAAGCAGGTGAAAGATGTGCTATTAACCTATCAAATGTAGGGGTAGATGAGATAAAAAGAGGAGACGTTTTATCTCTAAAAGGAGTTTTTCAGCCATCTTTAAGAATAGCCTGCAAATTATTTTATTTAGAAAGTAATATAAAACCTTTAAAAAAAATGCAAAGACTTAGGTTATACCATGGAACATCTGAAACACTTTGCAGAGTTAATATATTTCAAAAGGATGAATTAAAAAAAGGCGAGGAAGCTTATGTAGAACTTTTACTTGAGGAGCCTATAGTTTCAGAGAAATACGACAGATTTGTTTTAAGATCTTATTCACCAATGATAACTGTTGCAGGTGGAATTATTTTAGAGCCAAATGAGGAAAAGAAAAAGGGGGATATAGATAAATATTTGCAGGGTTTGAAGATAAAAGAAAATGGTACAATACAAGATATTTTAAATCTTAAAATTAATACTTTATCTAAATATTATCCTGATGTAAATAGGTTGTATTCTAATTTAGGATTAGACTTAAAAACTTTTAATGAAGATTTAAATAATTTAATAGAAGAAAAATATGTTGTTAAAATAGAGGGATACAATAATCCTGTTTATATTAGTTGTGATTATTTTAGTAGATTAATTGAAAAAATAGATAAGGTATTAGATGAATTTTATAAGGAAAATCCTTTAAAATTAGGAATGGATAAAGAAGAACTAAAAAATAAATTATTTAAAGAATTAAAACAAAAATATTACGATAAAATATTAATAATATTAATAGAAAAGAGCATAATAGAGATAAATTCTAATAATATTTGTAAATATAATAGAATAATAAAATTAAATGAAAATGAAAAGATGATAAAAGAAAGTATAATAAAATATTATAAAACTAGTAAGTTTCAATTTAAAGAACAAAAGAATAATAAAAATGATATTTTGTATACTAGTGTATTTAATTATCTTTTAGATTCTGGAGATATTATAAAAATAGGTGATGATATATTTATACATAAGGAAGTGTATGAAATTGGTAAAAACCAAATAGTGGATTTTATAAAACAAAACAATCTTATAACTCCAGCACAATGTAGAGATCTTTTGAATACAAATAGGAGAATTGCAGTAGCTATTATGGAATATTTAGACTATACAAAAATAACAAAAAGAGGAATAGAAGGAAGAAGTATCTATTAAATTTGACATATAGGAATAAGTTTTGTAAAATCTATTTTGGGAGTAGATAGTCTCTGGTGGGGCTGCCGGTCTTCAAAACCGAGTTGTGGCATGAAAAATGTCATTGGTGTGTTCGATTCGCACATACTCCCGCCAAAAAACTTTAAAAATAAAATTTTTGAAGTTTAGTTTATATAAAAATGGATAAACTAATATTATGGAGGTGAATAACTGATGAAAGATGTTATATTTAAAACAGTTGTTCAAGGAAGTAGTATTATTTTTTTAGATATTCCACAAGATGATTTTTATTATGAATACAATAACATAAGCATAGATGCTGCAAAAAAATTAACTAAAAGTTATTTTAGAGAGAAAGATGAAAATCGTGATTTTGATATTGTTGATGTACGAAAAGATGATTACACAAATAATGTAGAGATAACAGTAAAGCTTGATAATTCAAAGCGTTTAAGTTTAGTATGACAATAAACAATGAAAAATATTCTTTGATTTATTATACTATCTCCATAGTGATGGGTATATTCTTTAGTTTTTTAGTAGCTAACAGATTTTATTTTATTGCAGCCATGGCTGCATTATTTTTTATATCAATTTTAGTATTGTCTTTGAAGAAATTATCTTTTTTTATGATGATTTTTTTTGTTTTTGGTATTTTGAATTTATATATATTCTTTAATATAAAAGTTTCTAGCACAATAATAGTTAGAATAAAACAATGTAATGGATATTATACCATTGCAAATTATGAAGGTAGAAATATAAGCTTAATTGGGAACACTGATGGATTAGAACAAGGAATGAAGGTTTACATAAATGGACATTTTGAAAGAGATATAAATTATACTTATGGGTCAATTGGAAAATTCCAAGTAAATAAATATAAAACAAAATCAGATCTTTTGTATTACATATGTTCATATAAAAATAAAGTTTATAAAAAACTGATTGAAGATATTGGAGAATCAAGAGCAGCTATAATAAATTCTATTTGTTACGGGGATAAGAAAGATATAAATCCTTATGATAAAGAACTGCTTAAAAATTTAGGAATATCACACATTTTAAGCATATCAGGATTTCATATGGCTCTTTTCTATTCTTTTTTTGAAAAATTTACAGGATTTTATGGTGGGTTTTTTTTGTCTGTTTTATACATTTTAATTACAGGTGGTAAATCTTCTAGTATAAGAGCATTTATAATGATATTTATACTAAAATTATCAAAAAAAAGAGATAAAAAATACAATCCTTTAATTAGTTTAGCTTTGTCTTATATGATAATACTTTTAATAAAACCATATATGCTATTTGATGTTGGTACTACAATATCATATTTAGCGGTTTTAGGGATAATATTTTTTAATAAAAAAATTAAATATTATTTGTATTTTTTAAATAGAAAATTAATAAATAGTGTATCTGTATGTTTAAGTACTCAAATTCTTACAATTCCATATATAGCTATTGTATTTAATGAATTAAATTTAGGGTTTTTAATAGGTAATATGTTACTAATACCCTTTTATTCTTTATTAATATATTTAGGATTTCTTTTTTTGATTTTATTTAAATTACCTATTTTATTTAATTTTAATATTAGAATAACAAAAATTTTATTTATATTTATCGAATTTATCCAGTACAATATTTTTAAAATTAATCCTAATATTTTTGCTATAGATGGAATTTATGTAATTCTTATAATAATTTCTTTGATGATTTTGTTTTTATGTAAAAAAGGTAAGATATCAAAAAAAATATATATAATATATGTGATAGGGGTAATAACTTATAATTTTAATGTTGTACCAAAAATTAATTATGTGTCTAAAATTTATATAATTGATTATGGTTATACAAGAGAAATTATTACAGATTATGACATAACAGATTATGATGAAATATTAGAATGTATAAATAAATATAAACCAACTATTGTTACAACTAATCTTAATAAAATGTATTATAAAAAAATATTCCCCTGTGGTAAAATATATATTGTGAAGCAAAATAATAAATTGAAATTAGTAATGTATTATTATAATAAAAAAATCAAAGAAATTACTATATAGGGAGATATTATGATTGATTTAATGAAATTAGAAAATGAAATAGCAAAAAAAATATTTCATAATTGTTATGTGATTTGCAGTTCAGACGAGGAAATAATAAAAAACAAAGTAGATGATATTGTAAAAAAGACTATAAATCCTGATTTTAAAGATTTTAATTATATAAAGTTAGATGGAGAGAAAATTGCTGAATCTGATATAATAAGTAATTGCGAAACATTACCTTTTATGGATAATAAAAAAATAGTTTTAGTATATAGAGCTAATTTTTTGTCAGATAGTGGATCGAAATCCAATAAGGACATATTTAATAAAACAATGAAATATATTAAAGACGTTCCCCCTTATTGTATATTAATATTTTATTATTTATTAGAAAAAGAGAGAGAAAAAATAAATTATAAATTAGTAAAATATGAAAATGAGATAACCTTAGTTAAAATAGATAAATATAAAGGCGTAGTTCTTCAAAATAAAATAAAACATTTATTTGAGGCTGAGGGTAAAAATATTGGGAAAGTAGAATTAAGTGTATTTGCATCTAAAGTAGAAAATGATATGTTAACTATTAATAATGAAATTGATAAATTAATAAATTATACAGAGGGTAGGGAAATAACAAAACAGGATATATTGGAATTAATACCGGATAAAAACGATGAAGATATTTTTGATTTAGTAGATGCTATGTCTAAGAGAAAAATAGATGCTGCTTTAGATATTTTAAATGAACTTATATACAAGGGAGTAAAACCTAGCATAATATTAAGAATGATAGAAAGACAATATAATCTTTTGATAAATATAAAATTAATGGTAGATAAAGGGCTAGATTCATATGCCATATCAAAACAATTAAAATTGAATAAATTTATATGTGATAAGATGATTAGAGAAAGTAGAAATTATAAATTAGAAAGTCTTGAAAAAGCTTTAAATCATTGTTTGGATACGGAAAGAAATCTAAAAACTAAAAGATCTGATGATAAGACGTTCTTAGAACTTATGATTGTAGAAATATATATGATAAAATAAAAAAAGAAGGGGAGTCCCTTCTTTTTTTTACGCGTTAATAGTTTTTAATTGAGCTGAAAGTCTTGATTTTTTTCTTGATGCTTTGTTACTATGAATTATACCTTTTGAAGCTGCCATATCCAAAGCTTTGGTTACTTCAACAAAATTCACTTTAGCTTCTTCAATACTTCCTGCAGCAACAGCAGTTTCGAATTTTTTAATTTTTGTCTTTAAAGCTGACTTGATCATTCTGTTATTCAATGTTTTCTTTTCAGTTACTTTGATTCTTTTCTTAGCTGATTTTATGTTTGCCATTTATTTCACCACCTTGTATTATAATAGAGCGCAGTATGTCTAATCTGCCACAATACTAATATTCAACAAACTGTATTATATCATTTATTATTTTTTAGTTCAAGTAAAACTTAAAACAATTTGAATATAAATAAACATAATGGGGAAAATACCCTTATGAAAGGGGTGAAATTATGAGCAGAGTTAGAACGGACCTTGCTATAGAGTCAAAAGAGATTATAGAAGGGAAAGAAAAAAAACATATAGATGGAGTGACATCATCTGAAGAAGTTATAGATGGAATACGTGTTACTAAAGTAATAGTTGAAAATGAGCAAGGAGAGAGTGTCATTGGGAAACCTATAGGTAATTATTTAACTATAGAGATTCCAAATTTATCTTCTTACGATAAAGATGAAAATAATAATATTAGTGAAATAATATCTAAAAATTTAAAAGAGTATATAAAAATAAAGGATTTCCAATCAGTTTTAGTTGTAGGGCTAGGAAATTGGAATATAACACCGGATGCTTTAGGACCTAAGGTAGTATCAAAATTGTTTATTTCAAGGCATCTTAAAGAACTTATGCCAGATAGTATAGATGAAGGCGTAAGACCAGTTTGTGCTATAGCACCAGGAGTACTTGGAATTACAGGAATGGAAACGGGAGAGGTTATTCGAGGAATAGTAGAAAAGATAAAACCGGATATGGTAATATGTATAGATGCTTTAGCATCTAGAAAGATGGAAAGAGTTAACACTACAATACAAATAGGCGACACGGGAATATCACCTGGCTCTGGAGTAGGAAATAGAAGAATGGAGCTTAGCAAAAAAACTCTTAATGTTCCAGTGGTAGCTATAGGAATACCAACTGTAGTGGATGCAGCAACAATGGCAAATGATACTATAGACCTAGTTATAGATCAAATGATAAATCAATCTACAGATGGTAGTGAATTTTATAAAATTTTGAAATCAATAAATAAAAATGAAAAAGAGAAACTTATAAAAGAAATATTAAACCCATACGTGGGAGACCTTGTAGTAACCCCAAAGGATGTAGATTTATCTATTGAAAATCTGTCTAAAATATTAGCAAATGGTATTAATTTAGCACTTCAGCCATATATGGAGATAGAAGATATAGATAATTATTTAAATTAAAATAGAATTTTTATAGTAATATATTTATATATTGCCTCATAATTTTATAAGAGGTGATTATAGAGTGAGGAACGTGTTAATAAATAATAAAGTAAGAGTATTACTTATGAATATTTTGCTAATTTTATTATTTTTTATGATTTCTATTTTATTTGTTAAATCATTTAAAACCACAAGTATATATAATAATAGAAATTATTTGTACTTAAAGTCTTTAAAGTATACATTACCAGTTATAAATACATTTCCTCAAGATGAAAATGTGATGAGTTATGAGGAAATATCAATAAAGGATGAACTAGAAAGTTATTTAGGAATAAATATAAAGAATCCATTGAGTGTTGTAAAAAAGGAGATAGCCTGTTCTATTTCAAATGACTTAGTACCATATTCTAATGAAAAAGAAGGCTTTTGTATAAACCCTTTTGTTTTAAATAAAGAAGATTTACAGATATATGAAGAGAACTCTCAAGTAGAAGTTGATGATTCACTAGTGAAACCATTAGACCCCAGTAATGTTCAGGTATTTATATATCATACCCATACCTCGGAGTGCTATGTTAAAGAAGTACCAAAAGATATAAGTGAAATCAAATTTTATAATAGTCCAGATAAAAGTATAGGAGTTTGTAGTGTAGGGGACAGACTAAAAAAAGATTTGGAAGAAGACTATGGGATATCAGTTATTCATGATACTACAGTTCATGATGCTACAGCTTATGCAGAGAGCTACACTAGATCTTCTGAAACTGTAAAAAGGTATTTAGATGAATATAAAGATTTTGATTTAATTATTGATATTCACAGAGATTCAGACTCTAATAGAGATTCTATGGTAATTACTTTGGATGGAAAAAGTGTTGCAAAATTTATGTTTGTTTTAGATCGGTCCAATCCTCATTTTAGTGAAAATCAAAAGGTTGTTTGTCAATTGCAGGAGATATCTGATAAATTGTGTAAAGGACTTTGCAAAGGTGTATATTATTACGATAATGGTAGAAATCATTTTAATCAATCCTTAAGCAATAATTCGATTTTGATAGAGGTAGGGTCTTATGTTAATACAGTGGAGGAAGCAGATAATACTTCTGATTATTTATCAAGAATAATAGCTGAGTATTTAAAAGAGAATGATAGCTAAATAGTTATTTTTGAATAAAATATTTTTAAAAGTACATCCTTTAATAGGAGGTGCTTTTTTTGAAATTGAAAAATATGATTTTAATTGTGATATCATTAAGTATTTTACTTATAATAACAGGATCAACTATTATTATAAGTAAATTTCCTAATATAGTAAAAGATGTATCTTTAGTAAATGTAAATATAGATTTGAAGTCCTTTAGCATATCGTATAAATGGAAAGATTGTATAGCTAATTTTAGCGAAGTAAGTTTTAATAAAAACATTGAAAAAAATAATAAATATAATGATATGTTGTTTGAAGGGAATGTTTATATTCTTACATCTACATCTACTTTTAGTTCGGCTATGAATTTTGCAGAGTATATAAAGGATAATAAGCTTGG
>JBGUER010000130.1:0-9130 GCA_041821285.1 Clostridiaceae bacterium | reverse complement strand
AGAGATTCTATTATCTCCCATTCAAATACAAGTCCTATAAATTTCATTTCATCATCCAATACATAAAAAAGGCCATACCTATTTTTATCTATTAGTTTAGCCCCGTCTAAAAGAGAGCATTTATAAAATATTGAAAGACACCTATTTTCAATATTTTTATTCTTATTAAATTTGTATCTTTTTCTTATAATGTCACCCATAATAAAATATACAATCCTTTTTCTTTCTAAAATAGCATAATAAATTAAAAAAACACCTAAAATTAAAATACTTATATTGTTTTTACCTTTTGTAAATATATAAATAGCAATAAGTATAAATAATATTCCTGTTATTATACTTATATTTGAAGATATATAAACAGTCTTTTTATAATTTCTTTTTAAATAAATAATATCCCTTAAAACTCTTCCGCCGTCCAAAGGAAAAGCAGGGATAATATTAAATAAAAATATTGATAAATTACTAAAATAGATAATTTGGAATACTTCTAATTTATAATTTGCAAACAAAATATAAAATATAATATAAACTATTAAATTATATAAAGGTCCGGATATAGAAATATATAAATCTTCTTTAAAACTAGCATCCTCTATATCCTTTAATTTTAAATTTAAGCCAATTGGTTTTATTTCTAAATCATACCCATAATAACCTAATTTTAACGCTGTAAAATAATGTACCGCCTCATGAGTGAAAACTGCTATTATATCCCACATTATTCCACCAGAAAAACCTATTATTATCAAGATTATTATATATGGAATAAAAAGTTTGCTAATTTTAATCAAATTGCTCCCCTTAATTAATTGATTTTATATACTCTAAAGGATCTACATTTTCACCCATAATAAGAAGTTCAAAATGAAGGTGAGGACCAGTTGATTTACCAGTATTTCCACTTTTAGCTATAACTTCTGATTTTTTTAATTTTGTTCCTTTGTCAACCATAACAATATTTAAATGAGCATATTTAGTTTCTATTCCGTCTCCATGGTCTAGTAAGATATATTTACCTAACTCATCATCTTCTCCAACTTCTACAACAATACCATCATATGCAGCTAAAACATCCGTATTCTCTGCTGCATTTATATCTATCCCTTGATGAAAATCATCTTCTTTAGTTATAGGGTCTTCCCTTTCCCCAAATACAGAAGTTACTTCACCCTGAATTGGCAATATATATTCACTTTTTATCTTTTCTTTTAAAGTATCTTCTCCTGTTAATTTACTAGTAAAATCATTTATTTTACTTTGAATATTATTTCCAAGCTCTTTAAAATCTAAGTTCACTATTTTCTCATACGTTCCTTTTAAATCATAATTTTCATTAATGATTCCCTTAGAAATATTATAAACTTCAACGGTTTTATTAAGTTTTATTGTCCTGCAAAATAACGTAATAGTTAAAAGAATGAATGTACCTATTAACTGAAATATAAATTTATCTACTATAGTTTTTTTTGTTATTCTATTTTTTCTATTCTTTTTACCTACATTACTTTGATTACTTGTATTCCGTACTTTATTGTAATAATTTTCATAAAGTGAATTATAATCCCCCATAAAATACTCCTTTATTATTACTTTGAAACGAAACTGCATAAACCTAAATTTATAAACTATTATGCTAGCTTCCTCACTATAATAATATATGAAATACACCTTTTATTATGACAAAGCAAAAAATATAATTAAATCTAAATGAAAAAAATCACCACAAACGGTGACTTTCTACTATTTTAATGCTTTTATAAAAACTTCTGCACTTCCAAGATTTGTAGCAAGTGGAGTAGTATGAACATCACATATTCTCAAAAGAGCTGTAATATCAGGTTCATGTGGTTGAGCTGTTAATGGGTCTCTTAGAAAAATAACCATATCTATTTCACCTGTTGCTATTTTTGCTCCTATTTGCTGGTCTCCCCCTAAAGGTCCTGATAAAAACCTAGTTATATTTAACCCTGTCTTTTCACTTATTTTTTTTCCTGTAGTTCCTGTTGCAAATAATTCGTGATTCTTTAAAATTTCCATATACCTTACAGAAAAATCAATAATATCATCTTTTTTTTCATCATGAGCTATTAATGCTATTCTCATCTGTCCCTCCCTAAAAATTTATTTTTTTACTTCTCATACCTACATTTAAAATCAAACCTATTCCTATATATATTGAAAGCATAGAACTGCCTCCATAACTCATAAGTGGAAGCGTTATTCCAGTAACTGGCATAAGTCCTATGGTCATTCCTATATTCTGTAAAATTGAAAAAAGAAAATATGATATTACCCCTACACATATGTATCGTCCCAAAAGATCCTTTGCTATCTTCGCTACTGCTATAAATTTATAAATTAAAATAAAATATAACAACAACAGAATCATTGCTCCTATAAAACCCCATTCCTCACCAACTACTGAAAATATGTAATCCGTATGAATTTCAGGAATAAATCCTCCCGAAGAATAATTTCCATTTAAAAATCCCTTTCCCATTATGCCTCCAGAACCTATACCTATTACTGATTGAACGGCTTGATAGCCTGTAGAAGTTGCATAGTCACTTGGATTTAAAAATGATAATATTCTGTTTTGCATATATGATGGAAGTAGTCCTGTGTATAATACCAATAATATAACTATAGCAACTGATGATATTCCACCTATTATTACTTTCAAATTAAGTCCTGCTGCATAAAATACACCTAAAAATATAAAGAACATAACCATGGTTATCCCCATATCTGGTTGGATAATTATTAATATTGTTGGTATTAGAATATACAAAACTAGTTTAAAGAAATTTTTGGGATTATTTACATCGCCTTCCATGTCATCTATTTTTTTAGCTATTATAAGTATAGTAGCTATTTTCATGAATTCTGAAGGTTGTATTCCTATACTGCCTATGCCAATCCAAGCTCTTGCACCACCTCGAACAACTCCCCACTTATCAGTGTATGCCAAAATCAAAACAAAAAATCCATATATAAATATAGAATATGCACCTATTTTTGCATAATCAACAGCTAGCGCTATATACATAACAATAAGCCCTGCAAATATCCAAAAAAGTTGTATCTTTAAATAATAATCCCCATAGAGATTATGGGTTGCACTATATATATTTACTACTCCAAATAGACTTATTAAAAGAACTGTAAAAATTATTCCTATATCTAATCTTTTTAACAATTTTCTATTTACGGTAAAATTTTTAAACATTTAATCTACCTCCAAGATATTATGATTATACCATAATAAAAGCTGTGTTTAAATAACACAGCTTTAAATTATCTATTCTTAGCCTTTATAGGAATACTTGCAATTAAAGCCGGTTCTTCTCCCTCTTCAATGCTAGTCTTTGTCATTCTAACATCTACATCTTTACAATCTATTTCTGCATATTTTGATATAACTTTCATAATATCTTCTTTAATCATCTCTAAAAATTCTGGAGATAAATCAGTTCTATCATGAATTAATATAAGTTTTAACCTATCTTTTGCTACATCCCTAGGGGCTTGTTTAGATGAAAAGAAACTTGATACATTCAAAATATCACCCTACTTTCTTTTAAATATATTCTTAATAGAATTTATAAAACCTTTATCTACATTTAAATCTATAAATGGAATTTCTTCGCCAATTATCCTTTTAGCAATATTGTTAAATGCCTTTCCAGGTTGTGATAATTCATTTATAGCAATCGGTTCTCCCTTATTGGTAGATATAGTTATTTCTTTATCATTTGGAACTATACCAATAAGTTTTATAGCTAAACAATCCAAAATATCATTACTATTTAACATATCACCATTTTTAACCATATCATAATCAATTCTATTTATTATAAGCTGATGGTCTTCTAATCCCTTGGCATCTAATTTTCCTATTACCCTATCTGCATCCCTTATAGATGTTAATTCTGGATTCACTACAATTAACGCTCTATCTGCTGCAACTACAGCATTTTCAAATCCTTGTTCAATACCTGCTGGGCAATCTATTACTACATAATCAAATTCACTTTTAAGTTCCATAATCAAATCATGCATTGCTTCTTTACTTATATCTGTCTTATCTCTAGTTTGAGCAGTTGGTAATAAAAACAAATTGGGGAATCTTTTATCTTTGATTAATGCTTGTCTTAATTTACATCTTTCTTCTAAAACATCTACTAACGTATATACTATCCTATTTTCTAAACCCATTAATACATCTAAATTTCTAAGCCCAGTATCACCGTCAACTACTACTACTTTTTTTTCAAGTTTAGCAAGTGCAGTACCAATATTTGCTACAGTAGTAGTTTTTCCAACTCCGCCTTTTCCAGAAGTTATTACAATAGCCTCTCCCATATGATTACCTCCATTAATTTAAATATTTTGTTTATAAGGTTCTACAACAATAAATCCTTCTACTATCTTCGCTATTTCAGGATAAAGAGGTATTTCATCCTCATCCGGTGCTCTAGCTATCACATCTCCAATTTTTAAAATTTCTGGAGTTAGCTTAAAACCAGCAATGATTGCTTTATTATTACCTCCAACCCCTGCATATACATGACCCTTTATGGAACCAAAAACCACAACATTTCCTCCTGCATGAATTTCAGCTCCATTATTAACGTCACCCATTATAACAATATTCCCTGGGTAGTTTATTACCTGACCACCTCTTATAGTTTTCGATATAAATTTGGTTTTTCCTTCATATATTCCAGAAAAAATTTTATTTTTTTCTTCTGCAATATCCTCATATATGCAATCTTTTATCATAAAATTATCAAATAAAATATCCTTAAGTTTCATTCTGTTTTTATCATTTACTAATTTCATTTGAGTTGATATTCTAATAACAGCACCTTTATAAAATTGTCTTCCCTTTGAAAGCTTTTCATTTAATGAAACTAACATATCTTCAAAATCTTTGAATTTATAAAAATCTATTATTATGTTTAGTCCATCTTTATTTCCTTTTATTATTATGCCATCATCTTTCATAAATACCTCCTCTAATCCACATTATTACTGTCGCTATTTGTATCACTTAGAATATCTTCTGCTGTATAATCATATTTAGCGACATAAGTAGGATATTTTTCCTTTAAATCCTCTTTAAAATACTCTTCATAAATTGCCCTTGCCACTGAAGCTGTACTTCCTCCGTGGGCACCATCAAATATAACAGTACACACTGCAATTTCTGGATTATCATATGGTGCAAATCCCACATAAACACCATAAGCATCTCTACCAACTTCTTGTTCTATAGTACTAAAGGTAGCAGTTCCTGTTTTACCAGCAGTTTGTATTGGAAAACCCGAGAAGGCTACTGTTGCTGTTCCATCTTCTCCAGAAGTAACCTTAAGCATTCCTTCAAATACTGCTTTTAATGTGGCATCTTTCATCTCAATTTCATTCATGACTTCAGGTTTTGTCTCTTCTATAATTTGATTTTCAGAAGGTTCTTTTATTGTCTTAACTAAATGAGATGAATACCTAGTACCGCCATTTGCAACTGTAGCTATGTAACTAGCTAATTGAATTGGAGTAAATCTACTAAGTCCTTGACCAATGGAGGCATTAAGAATATTAGTTGGAGTATCTATCTCACCATGACAATCATTTACAGAATAATTTATTGCATTTGCTATAGTTAAAATATCACTTTCACTATATCCTATCTTTTTAAGTGAACTATCTTTATCTATTATACTAGTTATTTGACTTTGCATTTCTGCAAAGAATTCATTACTTTTACTAGTTGAAACATCCGTATTTTTCATTTGATCTAATATATAATTTTGCAATTTTTCTTTCATATTTTTCAATTCCGAAGAATCATTTTCATTACTTAATAAATTAATTGATTTATATTTATTCCCCTGTCTATCTGTACCATTTTCTAAAAGCAAATTAAGTTGTTTTAGAAAAGTAGCGGAAAAAACATTTTTTGATGATTCATAATTATAAACCTGACCGAAACTTTCACTATCATATAATTCTATTCCTGTTGTAGGTTTTTCCCCTGGTGCTGAACCTAACCCAAATTGCCAAGCATATTTAGCTAAGGTATCTTCTCCCTTAGAACCGTACATTTGAAGGTAATCTCCTATAGTATAGAAAAAATAGTTACATGAAACTTCTAATGCTTTAACTACGTTAACAAATCCATGAGTCATTCCATAATCAGAATATATCCAGCATTTACCATTGTATCCGTATTTTGTGAATATGCCTTTGTCCTGAATTGTAGTAGTAGTATCTATAACACCTTCTTCAAGTGCTGCAATAGAAGTAAGTGGCTTAAATGTAGACCCTGGTGGCACTAAAGCAGATATTGCATAATTAAAAAATGGTTTAGGAAATATATCATAAAAATCTTCTCGTCCAAATACGTTACCATCTTCATCTTTAACTTCTGGAAATAAATCATCCACTGTTACGCTTAAATTTGATCTTTCAATATAATCTTTTGCAAAAGATTCATAATCAGGGTTGAAATATTTATTGTATTGTTCTTCTGTTAATCCTGCTGAAGTAGTAAACAAATTAGGGTCATAACTTGGCTCTGAAGCTAATGCTAATATTTCCCCTGTTTTTATATCTATAGCCACAGCAGCTCCTCTTGTAGCGTTTTTAGAATCACTTCTCTTTTGAAGTTCTATCATTACATCTTTTAAGGATTCTTCTGCTGCCTTTTGAATTCGTTTATCTATTGTAAGATATATATCTTGACCAGGATATGGTTCTCTCTCACCTAATTGCTCTATAACCCTACCTTGCTGATTTATTCGTACAATATTCGCTCCCTTTGAGCCCTTTAACCTAGCTTCATAAACTTGTTCTATTCCCTGAGTCCCTATATAATCAGTATTTACATTATATCCTTTTTCTTCATATTCATCTTGTTGCCAAGGTTGAATTTTAGCTGTATATCCTAAAATAGACGCTGCCAGTTCACCTTCTGGATAATATCTTATAGGTTCTGTTATAACATCTATACCTGGCATTTCATTTAACCTTTGCAGAAAAACAAAGGCAGTTTCTTCAGATAAATTTTGAGCTATTGTTACCATGCCATTGCCAGAAAAACTTTGGATATAAAGAGAATCCTTAACTAACATATATCTTTTTTCTTGTTCTATAGTATATTTAGGATTTTCAGGGTCATCTATTTCATATTTTAATAAAAGGTAATTAAATGTATCTTCCGGTAATATGGAAAGTAGTTCTTCATCATCTAACTCTACTTTTTCACCATCTACTATTTTTTCATCTAATCCCCTATCCTTTTTAAATCTTTTTTCAGCCCAAATTTTTGTTTCCGGATTATCAGTATTAAATTCAAACCTAAATGGATCTATTTTTAAATCAAATTCATCTAATTGAACTGCATTATATTCATCTAATATAGAAAAAACTTTATCCATAGTTTCAAAAAAGTTTTCATTACTTTCTGTAGTTTGAGTAAATATCAAAGAATAGCTAATTGTATTTGTAGCTAGTACTTCCCCATTTCTATCGTAAATGTTACCTCTTGGAGCCTGTTCTTCTATCTGAGTAAAGGAATTAGTATTTGCTAAATCATCATATTCCTCTCCCCTTACTATTTGAATATAAGCCAATTTAACACTTATTATAACAAAAATAGCAGACATAATAATAATAAAAATATTTAACCTATTAAATTTCTTTTTTTTTCTATTCATTAGACCACCTTTTAAAACCTCCACTTTGCTTTAATATAGCTTCTATTGCAAAATTTGTAAATGAATTTGTATAAAATAAGAGCTAAAACAAAATCATATATACTATTAAAAAAAACTCTACTAAAACTAAAGTAATTTTTTGTTAAAAAAAGAAATACAAATACTAATGTACCTTGTAATAAACTAAGTAAAAAAACTGTAATAGAAGGCAATCCTATATTTTCTTTTATAATAGACTTACCAATATAATAAGCTGCTATAGCTATTATCATATTTGAAAACATACAGATACCTATACCACTATACAAATATAAATCTTGCAAGAAACCACAATATATTGCCATTCCAATTCCTTCATATATTCCAGTATTTATTGCATAGCATATTAAAAAAACCAACAATAAACTTGGGTAAATACCTTTTATTGAAACAAATGGCATAATAGAGTTATCCAATATTATTAATATAAATGGAATAAATACTAACCATAAAAATTTTTTCATAACTTACCTCACTAATACTGAACTTCACCTGTTGTTTCATCTACTGATTTTGGTACTATAACATAAACTTCACTTATTTTATTAAAGTTTACATAAGGCTTAATGACAGAAATCTTCATAACCTTACCAATATTTTCTTCAACGCTTAAAACTTCACCTATTCTAATACCTTTAGGATATAGTCCACCTGTACCTGATGTTAATATAATATCATTTACTTTAATTTCAGAATCTATTGGAAGATAATACACTTTTGCCAGTAGTTGATTGTCGCTATCTCTATATCCCTTTACTATACCAATATCTTCATTTGTATTTTTGATTAAAGCAGCTACTGCTATATTTTCATTTGATAAAGCAGATACTACAGACCAATTATCTGAAGTAGACGTAACTTGTCCTACTAACCCTTCAGCTACAACAACAACCATTCCATTTCTGATTCCATCTTTATACCCTCTATTAATAGTATACCCATCTAGGTAATTATTACCACTTTTGGATATTATTTCACATCCCAAATATTCATACTGGGCCATTTCATCTTTAAAATTTAACATGCTTTTAAATCTTTCATTTTCGCTTTTTAGGTTATCATATTTCAATAATTTTTGTTCTAATTCTAAATTATTTTTACTAAGTTCTTCATTTTCATCTTTTATTGCAGACATATTAAATAAAAAGTATAAAGAATCATTAATACTATTTGACACCTTATATATTACACCTTGAACAGAATTAATTACCACACCAAACCCATTTTCAATAAATGTATTTTTTTCCCTATTAACACTATATCCAATAAAAATTAAAAAGGTAACTGACAGCAATATAATTGTTACTGTCAGTTTATTTTTTAAAAACTTCATAATTACCTTTTACTACTCAACTTATCAATAGTAT
>JBGUER010000129.1:0-9178 GCA_041821285.1 Clostridiaceae bacterium | reverse complement strand
ACTTCCATATTCACTATAAACACCATATTTTAATTGTCTTCCAAAAGATTCATAAAATTTATTATATTTTTCTCTATCATTCTTTAGCATGCTTTCCAATTCATTTTTTATCTTAGTCTTTATATTTTTAGCTATAAGTTTTAATTGTCTATCATGTTGAAGTACTTCTCTTGATATATTAAGAGATAAATCTTCTGAATCTACTATTCCTTTAACAAATCCGAAATAATCAGGCAATAAATCAGAACATTTATTCATAATTAAAACACCATTTGAATATAATTCTAGCCCTTTTTCATATTCTTTTGTATAAAAATCATATGGAGTATTTTCTGGAATAAATAAAATTGAATTATAACTTACCATTCCATCAACGCTAATATGAATATGTTTTAATGGCTTATCAAATCCATAATGCTTTTCAGAATAAAAATTATCATAATCTTCATCTTTAAGCTCATTTTTATTTTTTCTCCACATAGGAACCATGGTATTTACAATTTCTTCCTCTGTGTAATCTTCATATTCATCTTCTGTTCCTTCTTTAAGTTTGCTCTTAGTTGTGTCCATTTTTATTGGGTATCTAATGAAATCAGAATATTTTTTAATAATTGATTTCAATCTATGTTCTTCTAAGTACTCATCAAAACTTTCATCTTCAGTATTCTCTTTTACATAAAGCAAAATTTCTGTACCAATTGAATCTTTTTCACATGGTTCGATAGTATAACCATCTACACCTTTAGATTCCCACTTATATGCTTCTTCACTACCAAAAGCTCTACTTTTAACGGTAATAGTGTCGGCTACTAAAAATGCAGAATAGAAACCTACTCCAAATTGACCTATTATGTCATATCCATCTTTTATTTCATTTTCTTTTTTAAATTGTAATGAACCAGATTTTGCTATAACTCCAAGATTATCATCAAGTTCATCTTTTGTCATACCAATACCAGTATCAACGATTTTTATTGTTCTATTTTCTTTATTAGGAATTACGCTAATAAAATAGTTTTCTTTTTCAAAACTTAATGAATCATCTACCAATGTTTTATAATAGATTTTATCTATTGCGTCGCTTGAATTAGAAATAAGTTCCCTTAAAAATATCTCCCTATGAGTGTAAATTGAATTGATTACAAGATCTAATAACCTTTTAGACTCTGCCTTAAATTGTTTTGTTTCCAATGTAATTATCCCCTTTCAAAGTAAACTAAAATTTATTTGTCACTAATAACACTTTGTTAGCCATTATTTCGTTTTGTTAGCACTCCTCGTTAATGAGTGCTAACAATTATTGTTTTACTACTTTTTTTAACATTTGTCAATAGTTTTCTTGAAAAAAAGGAAAAAAAGTGGGGGACGGTTCAGTAAAATAAGTAAAATATAAACTTTTATATTTTTTTGCAATCAAATAATGTAGTCAAATAATAAAATGAATTAATCCGGAATTTACTGAACCGTCCCCATGATTAATTCGATTTTTTCCATTTAGTAGGTGCTAATCCAGTTGAATTCTTAAATACTCTATTAAAATTTCTCAAGCTTTCGAACCCACACTCTAGTGCTATATCAAATACCTTCATATTGGTATTTTTAAGATATTCTTGTGCTCTATTAATTCTTAATTTATTTATATAATCATTAATATTACAACCTACTTTATTATTAAAAACTCGAGATAAATAAAATTTACTATATCCTAAATCCTTAGCCATAACATCTAAAGAAATATTATTGAGATAATACTTGCTAATATATTTTAATACTATCTGGAGTGTACTATCATAAAATTTATCAGTTTTTCTATATTCAAAGTTTGAAGATAATGCACCAAATATTGCATATAGCAATCCCTTTATTATATATTCATTGGAATTATCCTCATACTCCAATAGCATATTCAAAAATACATTTATTTTACCTTGGCAGATATCCTTAAAAAAATAAGGGTTTTCTAGTGTTTTTCCGCCAATGCTATTAAAGAAAGTGCCTATTATTTTAGGTGAAAATATCAATAAAATTCCTTTAGAATAAATTTCGGTATTATAGCTATGAATATCATCTGGAAAGATAATTGCAAGCTCTCCCTTAACTAACTCTTTAGAATTATTATTTATTATTACATTTACGTTTCCTTCCTTTATATATACCAGTTCAACATAAGAATGAAGATGTGGTGGAAAATTCAAATTATCAAATTCACTTATACTATAAAAATAAGTTTTTTCAAATTCTTTTACCTCGTAATATGGATACATATAATTATCTCGTCCCTTTTTAACAATATTTAATTTAAATTTATCATAAAGCGCAATATTTGTCTATATGTTTCCAATATAATACCAACATTCTTTATATAATTTATATATTATAGATATATAGATATTATAAAAAGGAGTGAAATATATGACAAAGAAAGCTTTAATAGTCCAAGGTGGTTGGGCTGGCCATGAACCAAAAGAATTATCAGAAGTTTTTAAAACTATACTTTTAAATGAAGGTTTTGAAGTGGAAGTTTCAGATACACTAGACTCTTTTAAAGATATAAATAAACTAATGGAATTAAATCTTATAGTACCAATTTGGACAATGGGTGAAATTTCAGACGAACAATTAAATCCAATGCTTAGTGCAATTGAATCAGGAGTTGGTATTGCAGGCTGCCACGGTGGTATGTGCGATGCCTTTAGAAATTCAACAGATTGGCAATTTATGACTGGTTCTCAATGGGTAGCCCACCCAGGAAACGATGAAGTTTTATATGAAGTAAATATTGCTAAATCCTCATCAAGTCCTATCATAACTGATATTAATGATTTTTCAGTAGAATCCGAACAATACTATATACATGTGGATCCAGCAGTAAATGTTTTGGCTACTACAACTTTTTACAAAACAAATGGACCTAGTGGTTCTAATGGTAAAGTTACAGTTCCTGTTGTATACACTAAAAATTGGGGTGAAGGAAGAGTATTTTATAATTCATTAGGTCACCATGCAGACATATTTAATATACCTGAAGCTCATGAACTTATGAGAAAAGGCTTTTTGTGGGCCTCAAAATAATAATTCAAAGGTGGTTTGTAATATGGATAAAGTAAAAATAGGAATAATTGGTTGTGGAAATATAAGTAATATATATTTAAAAAATTTAACGTCCCTTTTTGTTAATACAGAAGTTTATGCTGTTTCCGATTTAGTAGATGAGAAAGCAAAATCAGCTGCAGAAAAATATAATATTCCTCATATCATGACAACAGAAGAGCTTATTAACTCAAAAGAAGTTGAAATAGTTTTAAATTTAACTATTCCTCAAGGTCATTTTGATATTTGCAAAAAAGCTCTTACAGCAGGAAAACATGTGTATGTTGAAAAACCATTATCACTTACACTTGAACAAGGTGATGAATTAGTTAAAATAGCCAAAGATAAAAATCTTATGATAGGGTGTGCACCTGATACATTTTTAGGTGGTGGACTTCAAACTTGCAGAAAATTAATTGATGATGGTTTCATTGGCACTCCTGTGGCCGCAACTGCATTTTTAACTTGCCATGGTCATGAAAGTTGGCATCCAGACCCAGAGTTTTACTACAAATTCGGAGGTGGGCCTATGTTTGACATGGGACCTTACTATTTAACTGCATTAGTATCTCTTTTAGGACCTGCAAAAACAGTATGCGGAATGACTAAAATATCATTTCCAACAAGAATAATAACAAGTGAGAAAAAATTTGGTAATGTCATTGATGTAGAAATTCCTACACATATTTCAGGAAATATAGAATTTAAAAATGGTACCATCGCCACAATGATAACAAGTTTTGATATATGGAGCAGTACACTGCCTAGAATAGAAATATATGGGTCATTAGGCACTCTTATAGTACCTGATCCAAATAGTTTTGGTGGTCCTGTCATGTTAAGACCTGCTAACGGCAAAGAATTTAAAGAAATACCTTTAGTTCATATATATGATGAAAATAGCAGAGGTATAGGTTTATCAGATATGGCAAACTGTATATCAACCGGTGCTGTCCCAAGAGCTTCAGGAGAACTCGCAAATCATGTGCTTGAAATAATGCATGCTTTCCATACAAGTTCAGATACAAAGAAATACGTAGACTTAAAGACTACTTGTAAACAACCTAAACCACTACCTTTAGGTCTTGTAAATGGTTGTTTAGAATAGCAAAAGATAAATAATACTTTATTGGGGACGGTTCAGTAAAATAAGTAAAATATTCATGTTTGTCCTCCTACTGCATCCTTATAATAAAATAAATCAGTCAATATAATTAATGACTGATTTATTTTACCAAACTTATTAAAATTACTGAACCGTCCCTTTTTATTTATCAATTTACTACTTTGTTTAGAAACTTACCAAAACTTGATGCTACTAATCTTTTAAAAATATTTATTCTACATTTAAAATAATATATATCTTCATTCCATCCTTTTTCTTTCCAATATTCGCTATCTAAGCCTATCAATTTATAGGCAAGTACCTTTTGAACTTGAAAGTTTATAAGTGCAGCTAGTGATGGATTATACCCTTTCTTATCGATTTTAAGATACTTGATAAACTCTCTACATTCACTTTCTGTAACTTTATTATCTATATTTCTAATAGATCTTCCTATTTTACCTGCATTAAACCCACCCCATTGAATAACCACTCTTTCTAAGTATTTCAAGGTAAATTTAAGCCCCGAACCTTTAGTTGTAGCAATAAGCAGAACAGGTTTCCCATAAATTTCTGGTCGATGAAACCAACTACAAGTTCTATCAACAAATGCTTTTAACTTTCCAGATACATTTTCCATATACACTGGTGAAGTTAAAATTACACCATCACTTAATTTTATTTTTTCCATTATCTCAAAAGTCTGATCCTTAAGCACACAATTGCCCTTAATTAAACAATGCTCACAACCGATACACTCTTTTATATCGTAATCAAAAAGGTTTATTATCTCAACCTCTATATCGTTATTCTTCAATATTTCCTTAACTTGAGCAATAATTCCATAAGTGTTTTTTTTTCTACTACTTGAATTTATAGCTATCACTCTTCTTATATCTTTAGTTGTTTCTTTAGTTGTTCCATTTGACATAAAAACACCATCCTCTCTAATTTAGTATACAACTTTTACGGGGACGGTTCAGTAATAAAAGAAATTTATTAAATATTTTTATATTATGCGAATTATATTTATATTTTAGGCAATAATATTTATCAGAACATTTGTTTAGCTAAATATTTTCAAATTTTATTTAATAATTATACAGATACATAAAAATAAATAGAAAAGGATGATTTTTATGGCAAGATGCGCAAGAATAAAAAGCCCTTCGGGAATCGACCACGTTATAATTAAAGGAATTACAGAATGTATTCTTTTCACTGAAGATAGTGATAAAGTTAAATACATAGAATTAATTGAAAAATATAAAAAAATTCACCCTATTGAAATCTATACATATTGTTTTATGTCCACCCATGCCCATTTTATAATAGATTCTTCTAAATCAAATTTGAGTATGTTCATGAAATCTGTGAATCAATCTTATGCTAGCTATTATAATAAGAAATATAATAGAATAGGCCCTGTTTTCTTTGATAGATTTAAAAGTATTCCTATTTTGACTAAAAAACAAACTAAAAATGTTTCTCTATATATACATAGAAATCCTAAAGATATCAAGGGATATAGACATAATACAGAAAAATATAAATACTCTAGTTTAGCTGTTTTTATAGGATTAATAAAAGATAAAACCAATATATTAAGCCCTTATTATGTCCTTAATTGCTTTGACCATAATATGAAAAAAGCTAGAAGATTATATAAAATAATGATGAATCAAGATAATAAATTTATCGATTCTGACAGAATAAAGGAATTTGAAATGGAAAACCAAAAAAGTCTGTATTCAAGTGATAAAAGAGAAATAAATCCAAGCCTTACTCCTGATGATATAATAGAATTTGTAAGAAAATATACAGGTAAAAATTTCACTGTATTCCTGCAGTATGATAGAGAAAATAGGAAATACATTTCGCTTTCAGTATTGCTAATACGATCCTTTTGTTGTTTCACATATAAAAAAATAGCAGAAATACTTGGAAATACAACCTCGTCAAATGTATCAAAACTATGTAAAAATGGTGTCGACTTAGTAACTTCAACTAAAGAATACGCTACAATCATGGAAGATTTATGTAGCTGTCACGCATTGTAAAATTTTTCTATTTATAATTATTACAAAACCAAAAAAACATTTCTGTCTATTTGTATTTAATTTTTTCTACAACTGGACAAGCATAAAGGTCCGAGCATAAAAAAATAAAAAAATATAAATATCCAAAAACAAATATATAAAAACATGAATATAAATAAAAAAATCAGTTTTTAAATCCTATATATATTTATATATCCAGATCTAAAAACTGATTAATTATTCTAATTTTACTGAACCGTCCCTATCTTACTTCCACCTTTGCCGGCTTCTGCAGGGGTTATTACTAATTTTACAGGAATTCTGTTTTTGATGGACTCTACGTGACTTATTATTCCTACTTTTAATTTTTCATTGTGAATTTTCTCCAGTGAACTAAGGACTACATCTAGTAAGTCATCGTCTAGTGTTCCAAATCCTTCATCTAAAAAGAATAATTCTAGTGGTGCAGTTCCCTTTAACTGAATTTCTGTGGAGAGCGCTAGAGCTAGAGACAATGAAGCCAAAAATGTCTCACCACCTGATAAAGTTGAAGCATCTCTTTCTGCTCCTCCATTTTTATAATCTCTTATAATGAATTTCCCGTTCTCATCTACTTTCAATCCATAGATTCCATTGGTTATTTCCTTTAATCTTACAGAAGCTTCCGCGGAAATATGCTTAAGTCTTGTAGCTGCAACAAATTCTACAAATTTTTTCCCCTTGAATAATTTTTCTAAATCACTTAACAAAGCTAATTTGTAATCTATTATTGCTTTTTTAGCCAATAGCTCTTTTAGCTCTAAAAGTTTTGTTTTTATTATTTTAACTTCTTCTTCAAGTTTTATTTTTATTTCATTTAAATTTTTTAATTGAATTTCCTTTTCTTCCTTTTCTTCCTGTATTTTTTTCCATTGTTCATCTTCTAAAGTTCTATTTCCAATTTTCTTTGATACACTTTCTATAACTGCAATAATTTTAGATAAATCTTCATTGTATTTATCTATTATGATATTTAATTTATCCATTTCTATCCTACTAATTAAATTTTCATTAATCTCATCTACAGACTGGAATCCTTCATTTTTCATATTACTATCAAGTTCTTCCTTCTCTGTATTTCTTCTTTTATAAAGTTCATTTATTTTTCCACTTGTCTTAACTAATTTATCATTACATTCCTGATAAGCTTCATAAATATTTTGTTTTAACTTCTCTCCCTCTATGAATTTCTCTTCTATATCTTTTATGGTTTTTTCTATGTTATCTAGATCTTCTGACAAATTTTCTAAATGTCCGATTTTCATTTTAATAATTTCTGACTTTTCTTGAATTGTTTTATTTTTATCTTCTAGAAAAATCTTCTGTCTATCTAATTCAGATTTTATTTCTACTATATTTTCTTCAACACTCTTACTATCATTATTTAATTGTTCTAATATATTTCTATTTGTTTTTACCTTATTCAATATTATTTCAATTTCGTTTTCTGCTGCTAATATTTCTCTATTTCTTTTCACAAAATCTTCTATGCCTGTTTCATCCTTCAAATCATTAAACTGTTTCTGTACATTGCTTAAATTTTCTATATCTTTTTCATTTTCTATTTTTAATTGTTCTAGCTGATTTTTCTTATTCCTTATGGTGGTAGTGCATGTATTTATTTCAACTTCTAATTTTCCTTTTTCTTCTTTTGTCTCTTCAATTAATACTGTCAGTTCTTTTTTATTTTTATTATAATCATTTAATGATTTTTGAAAAGCATTAAATGTTTCTTCTAATTCAGTTATTGATATTTTTTTAAAGTCTTCGCCTAAAGATTCAATTTTAAGCATATATTCTTTAATTTTATTTTCTATTATAGAAGTATTAGTTTTATATTTTGTAATATTCTCTTCTATCCTTTTTAATTGTTTTTCAAAATTTTCTATCTTATTTTCCAATTCTTTAAGCTCTTCGTCCTCTATATTTTCTATACTTTTTATATTCTCTATATGGTGTTCCTTTGAACCACACACAGGGCATATGTCCCCATTATTTAATGCTTGTCTTAGCTTATGTGCTAAATTTTCAGTTTCTCTTTCTTTAGCCTGGCTCTTAAATTTCTCTAAATTAAATTCTATATCTATTTTTAATTTTTTATTTTCCTCTAATTTCCCTGTGTAGTCCATTAATGATAAATTAGACTTCTTTATTTCTTCTTGATACTCTGTATATTTATTCCAGCTTTCTTTTGCATTTGATAAAATCTTTTGCATGTCTAATAATTTTTCAGATTCACCAGGAGAATTTTCAACTAAATCCTCCATAATATTTTCACTAACTTTTAATTTTCCTATTTTTTCTATAAGATTAGAATTTATAGTAGCTGCTTTTTCTTCTTCTTTATTTATTTCCTTTTCTAATATTTTAATTTTGTTTTTACTAGTTTCTACTACACTATAAATAGAATTATATTTTTCACTTACTAAAACTCCTCGTTGCACTTTTTCCTTAACACCATTATCTATTTTTAACTCTTCACTATTTTTTTCTAAACTTTTTATATCTGAATTCATTTTTATTATATTATCTTTAATATTATATAATTTCTTTGCTTTATTTTCTTTTTTTAATTCACATTCACTTATTTTATCACCGATTTCAATTATTTCCTTATTTAAACCATAAATAATTCGTTTCTCTTCTATAGCATCCTTCACCATTTGTTCTTTTACCTTAAGCTTTGGTAGCTCATTATGCTTTCTATCAGTTGCCATTTCAAAAGATTTTTCAGCTTCTTCTTTTTTAATACTTAACTTTTCTATTTTTTCTTTATATCCATCTAAACTAATTTCTGTTAAACCTATATCTTTTAAAGTATTATCATAAATTAATTGAAAAGGTCTAACTCTTAATGCACTTTCACCTAGTTTTACTATTTTTCTTTTATTATTTATATCTTCAG
>JBGUER010000128.1:0-9202 GCA_041821285.1 Clostridiaceae bacterium | reverse complement strand
CTATTTCTCCATGTTTTTTATATTCTTTTGCATCCACAATAATTGCCATAAAACTAATAATAATTATTACAAACAAAAAATATTTATCAAATACACCAAATATCCTCATTAAATTCCTCCAAATAAAAATAAACAATTCCTAAATAGAACACTAAATATTTCGTATTCTAACTTATTTTTCTCAAAACAAAAAAAATTATACAAAAAAAAATCAGGATAAACCTGATTTTAATTATATTGTTTTTATTAAATGTACTTCTTCATATTGTTTTTCCATTTCTTTATAACATTTTTCAGCTGATTTTTTTTGGTCAAATATCCCAAAAACAGTAGGCCCACTCCCACTCATCAACGATCCTAATGCACCATGTTTTATTAATTCTTTTTTAATATCATCTATTGTTTTATATTTTTTTAAAGTTACATTTTCTAAAACATTCTTCATATTTTTAGATATATAATAAATATCATCTGCTTCTATAGCTTTTATTAGTCCCTGTGTATTGGGATGCCTATGAATTTTTTTTACGTCAAATTTTCCATAAACTTCCTTCGTACTCACTCCAAATGGTGGTTTAACTATTATAATATTTTTGCCTCTAAATGGCTTTAGAGGTGTTATTTCCTCTCCTATTCCCTGACAAAACTGAGTTCCACCAACTATACAGTAAGGAATATCTGCACCTAAACTTAATCCTAAATCCATTAATTCCGTATTTTTTAAATTAAGTCCAGTTAATTTATTTAATGCTTTTAATACCGCTGCTGCATCAGCACTTCCGCCTGCCATACCCGCAGCTACTGGTATGTTTTTTTCAATGTATATATTTGCACCACTTTTTATCCCATAGGATTCAAAAAATAATTCAGCTGCTTTATAGGCTAAATTATTTTCATTTACTGGTAAATAATTTTTATTTGTCTTGACACATATTCCATTTTTACATAAATCTATATTTATAACATCATGTAAATCTACACTCTGCATTATCATTTTTAATAAATGATATCCATCTTCTCTTTTACCTATAACATCTAATGATAAATTTATTTTACCATACGCATTAATAATCATTTCCCTATCCCCCGATATTATTTAAAATCATATTAATTTTAATAGTTAAAAAAATCTATGTAATATATCATAATATTATACTATATATCAATTTTTATTTCAGTATCTTTAACTATATTATCTAATATTATTTGTTTTAATGGTTCGTAGCATTCAAAAAATACAACAACAACATCTAAAGTCCTAATATTTGATATCGTATAATTCAAGGCATCCTTTTCATCTAATATTAGCTTTATATTTTCCTTTTTTACACCGGATTCTATAACCCCTTTCTTTAATAAATTAGCAACTTCACCTTTTTTTCTCCCCCTTCTATCTAAGTCCTCCTTTATTATTATTTCATGGAAAAACTCACCACAAACTCTTCCCGCTTCTATAATAGTAAAATCGTCTCTATCTCCTGGCATCCCAATTATTCCAACTTTTCTATTACATTTTAAATTAGAAACACCTTTAAAAATAGCTTTAAATCCTTCAATATTATGAGCGTAATCTAATATTATTTTCGCACTATCCATATGGTAAATATTAAATCTACCTGGGTTTAACTCATCATTGCAATAAAATGTCTTTAATCCTCTCTTTATAGTAACATAGTCTATATGAAGTGATATTAAAGCACCCACAGCTGCCATTGCATTTTCAGCATTATATATTAAATTACCTTGAAACGTTATTCCAACTTCCTTTATTTTTATTAGCTTAATTTTTTTATCATTTGTTTCTATATAAATGTATCCATCTTCTAGATATATTCCACATCCTCCTTGTTTAATATTCTCAACCATTACTGAATTATTGGGATTTTTAGAGAAAAATATTTTTTCACTCTTAATTCTATTTCTTATTTTGCAACACATTTTATCATCAGCATTTAACACCACACAACCATTACTTTTTACAGCTTCGCCAACTAATGCCTTTACATAAGCCATATCCTCTAAAGTATTTATTCCATCAATTCCTAAATGATCTTCCGTTATGTTAGTTATAACACCTACATCCGATAAATCATATCCAAGTCCTCTTCTTATTAATCCTCCTCTAGCAACCTCTAAAATAGCAAAATCTATTTCCTTATTTAAAAGTACTGTTCTTGCACTATTAAATCCAGTTGTATCACCCTTTTCTATACACTTTCCATTTATAAAAATTCCTCCTGTAGATGTCATTCCCACATTTTTCCCTAATAATGATATTGTATGACTTATTAATCTAGTTGTTGTCGTTTTACCATTTGTTCCAGTTATTGAAACTACAGGAATACTAGCTTTATTATAATTAAACATATAATCTATTATATCTTTTGCTACTTCTCTTTTTTCCCCAACTCCAGGAAACAAATGCATTCTTAACCCAGGAGCTGCATTTATCTCAATTATTCCTTCATCTTTATTTATAGGTTTTGATATATCTTTACATATAAAATCAATGCCACATATATTTAGTCCAATAGCCTTTACAGCTCTAAGTACTATTTCTTTGTTATACCCACATATATTGTCTGTTACATCAATTCCACAACCGCCAGTGGATAAATTTGCATTTCTTCTTAAAAGCACCTTTCCCTTATCTTTTAATATTGAATCTAAGGTAAATCCACATTTTTCAATATTAAAAATAAGAGTTTCATCAATACATATCTTAGTAAGAGGCTTTTCGTGCCCTACCCCCCTATTACTATGCTTATTTATATCTTCTATAAGTTCTCTAATGGTTTTAATGCCATCCCCAATAACAAATGGTGGAGTCCTCATAGATACTGCTGATATTTTACCATTTATAACCAATATTCTGAAATCATCACCTTTAAATTGCTTTTCGATAATAATATCCTTATATTCTTTTAATATTTTTTTATACCCTTCAATCAATTCCTCTATTTTATTTATGCCTATTAAAACACCCTTACCTTGATTTCCAAATCTAGGCTTTAATACAATCTTACTACCTAACTCATTAAATCTTTTTATTAAATCTATTTTAGAGGTAACCAGATAGCCCTCAGGCGTATTTATATACTGAGACCTTAATATATTTTTAGTCAATAATTTATCACAGGATATATCCACAGAAAGAGCAGATGTATTTTCAAAAATGGTGGATTCAACAAGTCTTCCATTTCTGCCATAGCCAAGCATATATATACCTGAATTTTCAATTTCAGTCACAGGTATATCTCTTTTTTTAGCTTCATCTAATATAGCCTTTGTACTTGGCCCAATTAACTCTTTATTTAAAATTAAATTTAATTTCTCATATATTTTATCTTTATTAACTATTTTTTTATTTATTATTGAATTTATTATTAACACCGCTTGTTTTGCAGCTTCTACAGCAGTGTTTTTATATTCATATTGAAATACTATATAATATAATTCTCCTTTTATCTCTCTTGCTTTACCAAAGCTCACATCTATATTTAACTCATTTTGTATTGCTAAAATAGAATGTTCCAAAATATGAGCTAGATAAGTACCTTCTTCTAATCTTTTAATAAACCCTCCGTTACAATTTAAACAACATTTATGATTTTTAAGCTCTGGTATAAAATAAATCAAATTTTCATTAAATCCTTGTATATCTTTACTTGGAATATCCCTAAATCCTTGTAAATCTACTTCCATGTATATAGCTTTTTTATGAGAATATATATTTCTACCTTCAAATATCCTTAGTTTTTTTATCTTCATTTATGCCCTCCTGATCTAAATAAGCTATCCTTTGTTTCAAATTAAATTTATTGTCTTTAATTAAAACATGCATCCTTATATTAAATATTGATAAAACATCATCTTGATGTAATTCAGAAACATTAGTATATGATATATTTTTTCCATCTACGAAATAAACAGCACCATCTCCTATTACTCTAGCTATCCCCTCTTTATTTATACAAAGAGCAGTATTTTCATCTATTCCAATACCTATAATTTCTGGGTTCTCAGAAACAGCTGTAAGCAATCTTCCAATTCTTCCTCTTTGTGCAAAATGTTGATCAACTATAACCCCATTAATAAGACCAAGTCCTGGCGCCATTTTTACTGTACACTTTCTTGGAGATTCGCTATCTGGTCCAGATACAATCATAGTGTCGCTCATAACAGATGCTCCAGCAGATGTCCCTACAAACGCACTTCCTCTTTTATAAGCTTCTTTAAATGATTTATATAATGGCGTTCCTCCTAAAAGACTTGTTATCCTAAGTTGATCTCCTCCTGTAAAAAATACTATATTTGAATTCAAAACTTTATCTATATTATCCTTTAAAAAACCATCTCCTCTTTTTTCTACATTTAATATATTTATATCTTTTATCCCAAAATCTTTAAAAATATCTCTGTATACTTCTCCAGCTTCATTATTCAAAGAAGATGCAGCGGTAACAACTAATATTTTCCCTTCTTTGCTTGAATCTAAAGCTACTTTTTTCAAAATATCTTTTTTCCCTAACTTATCCTCTGCACCACCTATTAATATTAAACTTCCACCTTCCATGTATTCCAAAATAACACCTCTCTAACGTAAATATTTTATTATTTAAAAATTACCTTATATAAAATAATTTTTGCCATAAATTTTTATCATATACTATATTTTTATAAAAAAATAAAACCGGGAATCCGGTTTTATATTTCTGATCTTCCTGGTATTATTAATTTTTCACCTGGTTTTATAATACCATTATTTTCTATTTCATTAACTATTGCTATTTCATCAATAGTAGTATAATATTTTTTTGCAATATTCCAAAGGGTATCACCATTTTCAACTTTATATAATATAAAACTAGCTTTTTTAGTTGGTATATCCCCCTCTGCTTCTTCTATATTTATTACAAAATCTTTTTTTGTATCATAATATACTTTTACAAAAATACTACATACTGCCTTTATACTAAATCCACTTTTTTCATAAACTACTGAAGTAGATTCAATATATGATTTAATATAATAATCCATATCTATTTTAGTTCCAGGAATATCTATAGTGGTATTAAAAGGTATTTCATCTTCAATATTCTCTATATTTTTTTCATTGTCATCTGTCTTATAAGTACATTTACATGTTAAAATACCATCAATAGCAACCTTATCTTCTAATATTCTTGTATCTGTTAAATAAACATTACATGAAGCTAATAAAGTTTCTAATACTTTTTTATTACCTATACTTTCATAATCCATATTCCCTTTTATTGTAATATCTTTCAAACTAGTACCCTGTACTACATTTATAATATACTGCTCTTTTTTCACATCTATTATACATGCATTTGAATATACATCCTCTAATAGATCAATTGTATCCCTGCACATTACTTTTATATTTGCCTTTACTAAAGCCTCAATTTCTAAAATACGTTTTTCTCCTAAATCATCCTCTTTAACGTCTCTATTTACTCCTTCTATTACAAAATCTCCAAATATATTCATATCACTTTCTACGCCTTGAATAATAGCTTCGCCTTGTAATTCTATATCTTCATCAACGGTTAGTAGTTCCTTACTGTTTAATGCTCTATATAAAATTTCAATGCAAAGATAAGATGAAACATTTATTTTGCCATCTTCCACAATCAATTCCTTTTTGTGAATATATGCATTATACTTTAATATACTTCCTATTTCTGGTTTATCTTCATCTATACTTATTTTTATTTTACCTGCTAAATCAATACTAGTAAATCCAACTACTTTATCTAAATCGTATGGCGTTTTCATAATTTGAACATCTTTAGAATTTTCTACTTCTTTTATAAATTCAATGCTATATTTTTTATAAGTTTCACATTGTAAATTAAGTATTCCTTCTACTGAAAACTTTCTCTCGTTTATTATGTCACATTTCATATGCTCTACACCGACTTGTACTTCACACAACATATCATGTTCTAGGCCTACTACATCAATATAATTTTTTAATTTTCCACTATATACTGCGCTGTAAACTCCAACCCCTTCATCCTCTTTAGCTAAATACAAAAAACTATATTCAACTAATCCCTCAACGTATACCTTCTCTTGTGTAACCTCTTTACTAATTATTAAGGGTCTTACATCAAGACTTAAAATTTCACTTATATCAGGCATAGTATCTGGTATAATATATTCTTCCTTTACTACCGTATCTATTGAATTTTCTCCAAGAGGCTGTTCACATTCTATGTTTTCTCTTATTAAATCAAAAGACATTTTAATCCTCCTCAAAATACTTACTAATAATGTATATAGTAATGTATATAAATATATGCCTTTATTATTTAAATTTATTAAACTTTATTTATTAAATTTTCTTAATTTTTAGTATTCATTGTCGGTATTACATTTATATTGACAAATTCTCGTATATCTTGTATCATAAACTTGGTTATTTACTTATAACCTCTCATAAATTCTCAATACCCTTTTATACCCTAGTTGAAAGATGGACAATCCATCTTTCTTTTTTATAATTTCATATGATTTATTCCAAATAAAAATGATACTACCAAAAGGTCAATGTCATTAAGATAACAAATTTAAAATGCAAAAGGCATATAGAAGTAACAATAATACGGCTATATGTTTTTTCTTTTTTTGAATTATATTATTTTTGGGCATGACAAATAAACAGACGCTCAATCTGTTTTAAAAAATTGAAATTAAATAAATATTATGCTACTCTATAATTGAAGCTTATAGTTGTTTTAGGTTTTAATTTACGTTGATCTTTACGACCATCTCGGATGGGTAGAATATACTTCCGAATAAGAGCTTCAACATCAGGTGGAGATATATTTTCAAGACACTTGAAAAAGTGCCTACAGATTTGCATTGCCATTGTAAAGTTTACTTGGTAGGTATGCTTTGTATATTTTTGTGTTATCACTACATGGAGAGTTATGATTTCACAAAAATTATACATTACAAGTTTTGCGAATACTTCTTGAAAAATATAATCCACCTTTTTTGAATGGAAATTTATAAGTCCAAGTGCATATTTTAGTTCCCTAAAAGAAGTTTCGATACCCCACCTCATATGATATAGCTTCTTAATTTCTGAAGATGGAAACTCTGATGAATTCAAATTAGTTATAATAGTCTCATAGTTATTTTCTGAAATTTTAAATCGCACCACTCTGAAGGAAATAGGGAAAACCTTTCTATCTTTAGGTTTGAGAAAATCAAAAGTTGTATTTTTAGGCAAAAATTTATAAATCTCTGGATGAGCTTTAATTTCATTAGTTTGTCTTCTTGTAAGTTTTAAGTTTATTATCGTATCAAACTCATTTTTATCAGGCAATATAAGACTAGATGCTATTCCTCTACTTTTTACATCTTTTACTCTAATAAGATAGTTAAAATCCATTTTTTCAATATTAGCAAATACATTGTAGCTTTCATAACCACGGTCAGCAATAAATATAGATTTATCGGTTGTTTTAGAACGCCCAACCATATCTGTGAGAGCTCTAAACTCATTCCTTTGGTTATACGATTGGATAAAAGCATCAATATATAGTTTATTACATAAGTCATACACCGCATTAAGATGCAAAAGATTATAGCCTTTAGAATCAGGAGAGGATTGACAATAGCTATCAACGTCTTTAGGATTATGGGCAATATTAAGGGCTGATCCATCTACTGCAAGTAGTCTATAACCATTGTAAGTTTTAAGATTGTCAAAAGAATTAGTGAATTTATCAAGCAAAATTTCAAAAGTAGATGGCAAGATTTTATCTCTTTGTTGTACAAAAGCTGAAGATGATGCTGTAGTAGCATCATAATTAAAGTGTTTTAAAAGTTCATTGGAAATAGAACCTCCACCAATGGACAATAAAATTTCAATTACAGATTTAAAGTTCAATTTTCTCTTTCGTGTAAAATCACGTTTAGGATTTTTAACGTAATATTCCGGGTGTTTAGCCATTTCTTCCACAATATTCATTAGTTTGTTTTTAACATGATCAGGATAATTAATCATTTACAGCGCCTCCAAAAATCTATTTTTTTAAAGGGCTGCGCCGCATTTTTTTATATACTTGTCAAGAGTTTTTTCAAAAAAATAAAAAAGAGTAGGTACATTTTTCATACCATACTCTTTTCAGATTTTGTACCCCAATGTCTTAACTAAATGACATTGGTAACATCCCTTTTATTTTTTTATTTTTATTAAAATTTCTCTTACAATAGTATAAATAATAATTGCCAAAGCTGGAATTGACTTTATAATAGGATTAATGTTTGATTCATATACTCCCAAAAAACCGTATATTAAGATTGCTAAGGAAAATATTATTAGCACAATAAGTCTTTCTTTTTCACTTATTTTATTCATAGTTTCTCTTTCACCCCACTGGAAAAAATATACTACTAAAGCTTAATTAGTTAATTTTAACATTTTCTTTATTTAATATCAATTTCAAACTTATATAACCAAGCCTAATTCATTTTCCAAATTTTATTCATAATATAAATAAACATATCTAACATAAATTCATTTTTATTTAGTTACACTATCTTTTATATTCGCTAACTCATCAAGTAGTTCTTTGTACTTTCTTTGATATTCAGCAATTTCTTTATTGTATTTATCATATCATAAAATAAATTATTTTTTTCATAATAACCTGCCATATATTATTTTTTATGTTATTATTATACTACAAATATATTAAATGTTAAATGAGGTGTTATTATGAAAAACATATGTAAAAATTGTAACGAACCATTTAAGTATACGGATATATTTAAGAGTTTCGTTAAAGGTTCTAAATTAAAATGTAAAAAATGTTCAAAAGAATATAAATTATTATGGTATTATAAATTACTTTATGCTGTATTAGTATCTATTCCTATATTTTTCCTAAATAAATTAATAGAATTATTAGGATTTTATATATTATTAGTATATATAGTATGGTTACTTATTATATTTCTTGTGTGTCCTCTATTTTTTGTATATAAAGAAATTTAATATTTTGTTTTTTTATAAAAGATTACTTATAGTGCATTGAGATTGTAAAAGAAATGATAAGGGCTAAATTGGAATTACATTTTATTTATATCTTCTATTATTTTGTACATCGTAGGTTTTGAAATATCAAATATACTGCATATCTCTTTTACTGTTTTTTCT